>NZ_RZQA01000500.1:0-4854 GCF_004022915.1 Mesorhizobium sp. M7A.F.Ca.US.006.04.2.1 | reverse complement strand
GTCAGTGTCTTTCGCCGCCGCCGCCGCCATGCCTGCCGCCGCCGCCGGGATATTCCTGCCCCAAGCGCCATCCGCTTCATCCGATGTGCGGGCGGTCGACTACAAGCCGTGGATGAAGCACCGGGGCGTCCACCGCAATCGAAATTTTTCGCAAAATGATGGCACCACTTGGAATGGCCATCGCGGCTATCGTGACTATCATCGCGGCTATCGCCGCCATGGCGACTACTGGTTTCCCCTGGCGGCATTCGCCACTGGCGCGCTGATCAGCAGCGCGATCATCAACAACAACCAGAACCGTGTCCACCGAGGCGATGCCCATGTGGAGTGGTGCTACGACCGGTACCGGAGCTATCGCGCTTCGGACAACACGTTCCAGCCCAACTACGGCCCTCGTCAGCAGTGCAATTCGCCCTACTGATAAAGCATGAGCCGATGCCGTCTCAGGCAAGCCCGCTACCGCAAGGTGGCGGGTTATTCTGCACATTGCGTAGATCGAGCCATTCTGGCGGTGTGGTGGTGCAGGATTTCGGGCCCGACACGGCGTGGCCCGCAATGTACTTAAA
Source organism: Mesorhizobium sp. M7A.F.Ca.US.006.04.2.1 (assembly GCF_004022915.1). NCBI lineage: Bacteria > Pseudomonadati > Pseudomonadota > Alphaproteobacteria > Hyphomicrobiales > Phyllobacteriaceae > Mesorhizobium > Mesorhizobium sp. M7A.F.Ca.US.006.04.2.1. The sequence goes on along the minus strand of NZ_RZQA01000500.1, from coordinate 4,288 downwards.
TGCCTGCGCTCTTCCAGCCGAATTATAAATCCATCACGGCGGAACAAGAACGGCGCACAATCGTTTTCTTCAAAAGTGATAGTTTTTCTTTATAGACAACTAAAGATAAAGGGTGCCGTTTTGAACAGCATTATTTGGATAGTCGGAGCTGTAGTTATCGTACTAGCGGCACTCAGCTTTTTTGGCTTGCGTTAAGCCGCTCACCTGACGGCAGGCACAAGAACACAAATCATCAAAAGGGCGGCAAGCGGCGAACATGGCCGGGAGCACTCATAGGAGGCGAATATGGATATCACGACAATTCTGGTCATTGTTCTTATTGTCATTCTGCTAGGCGGCGGCGGCTTCTATGGCCGTGGGCGCTGGTACTAAACCGCGAAGATCACTGTCGGGACCTCGGTCCGACACCCAACTTAGTCAGCCCGCGTCCTCAGCCAGGGGCGCGGCTAGCCATTTGGTTTCGCGACGAGATCCAGCCAACCCGGTCGCCCGCGAAGCCTTCAAAGGCGAAGCCCATCGCAGTAGCTCATAGTGAAGAATTATCTTATCGCTGCCGCCGCCGGTCTGTCCTCGTCGCCGGTATTGGTGCGGCCATCGCAGAGGACGTCATCGTGGTTGCTCCCAAACAGCAGACCGACCTACGCGAATACTGCACAAGCAGCATCTTGCGTCGATCAGCCTGCCGGGCGTCGAACTCAATGTCGGTTCGGCTCTGCCCGACACCATCGAACCTGCATGCGATCGACGTGCCCAACGTGAGATACAAGTACGTCGTCGTTGCAGATCACGCGATTCTGGTTGATCCGGATTACCCGCAGGATCGTGCAGGTTATCGATTGACCAGCCCTCGAAGGAACAAACGCCTTGCTGATGTGTTGATAGACACATCGAACACCTTGAGTGTTTGGTCGCTAAAAAGTCCGCTTCCAAAGTCCCCCTCTGGAGTGCGGGTTTTTTGCGCCTCCCACCCTACCCATGCCGGTGTGCCTTCCGATCCGAACTGGTCGTTGGGAGGGTTTCCAGAAACCTTGCCCAAGGGGCTGAGCACTCCGATGGCGCCAAGGGCGGCCGGCCGGCCGCCCTGATGCGATGATGATGTTCAAGGTCCTGGTTCTGCAGGCGCTCTGCAGTCTCTCGGACGACCAGGCCGAGTTCCAGATCCATGACCGACTTGATTCTGTGCAGGTCGCCGTCCGGCGGCCGCATGTGACGTAACCGACCTCTGTCCGCTTTGGGCCAATCCAGGCCCCATGTCATCGAGTTGAACGTCCGGAATTTGCTCAGCGTGCCCAGAAGCTGCCAACCTGCTTCCGGCCCACTTCGGTCATTCACGGCCGATAGCCGAAGTGAGCCATTGCTGTTGACGTCGAAAACACATGGGCCGCCACTACATGTTCGCCTTTTGTGCTTCGAAAGTCGCATACAGAGGCAGACTTGAATTCGTGCAATAATTCAATCTGTTCGCTTGAGGTCGCAGGCGAGTTCCGTTGCGGCCGAGATTACCCGTAGCATCTGGGCATCCGGCGCTGCAGTCGCTCCGATAGATTGCCCCCAGACAGGCTCCCGGGTTCTAAGGATCAATCGCGATCCCGAGAATGTTCGACATTCGGGCGGTGTTTTGCAACTCCCTGTCAACGCGAAATGGCCTCACCCCGGCACATAGCCAAGAACCTTGCTCAAGGGCGACCTATACCCGAACGCCAACACCCCTATCTTGAGATTTTCCTGTCGAGCCGCGGTCGAACACTCCTATAGTTGTGACCGGAGACTTCCCCATGCCATTTCGATTCGTTCACACCGCCGACATTCATCTCGACTCGCCGCTGCGCTCGCTGGCCCTACGAAACGGCGACCTTGCCGAACTCGTCGGAGACGCCAGTCGCCAAGCGTTTGTCTCGATCGTCGATCTCTGCCTTGCGGAACGTGTCGATGCGCTGGTCATTGCCGGCGATCTCTACGACGGCGATCAGACGTCGATGAAAACCGCCCGCTTCCTGGCGTCGCAGATGACACGGCTGCACCAGGCCGGCATTAGGGTCTTCAAGATCCGTGGCAATCATGACGCGCTATCGCGCATATCGAAGCAGCTGGTGTTCCCGGAGACGGTCACGATATTCGGTGGCCGTCCCCAGTCCGTGCTGCAGACAGCCGCCGGGCTCGACGTCATGTTTCATGGCTTGAGCTTTGCCAGCCCCAAGGCGCCGGACAGCCTGCTGCCCAAGTATTCAGTGCCGCGTGAAGGCGCGGTCAATGTCGGCATTATGCATACCAGCCTGGCCGGATCGCCCGGCCACGACGTCTATGCCCCCTGCAACGCCACCGACCTGCATGCCCATGGCTTCGACTACTGGGCGCTTGGGCACATCCATGTCCGCCAGGTCCATCCCGGGGCGAGCACGGTGGTGATGCCGGGAATTCCACAGGGCAGGGACATCAATGAGGCCGGGGAGAAATCCGTCACCCTGGTGACGATACGAGACGACCGCACCGTAGAGATAGAGGAGAGGCTGACCAGCATCGCGCAATTCGAAGGGGTGAATGTCGACCTGACCGAAATGGAGGAATGGTCCGATGTCGTCGGACGAGTCCGTTCCGCACTCGAACGTGTTCGCGCCTCTGTCAAATCCCGTCATGCCGTGGTTCGTCTCGACCTGACCGGTGCGTCACCTTTGTCCTGGGCCTTGATCCGTGATCGCGACCTGCTGCTCGCAGAGGCCGAGCAGGCCGCGGAGCAGACGGGAGACACTTGGGTGGAGAAGCTCGAGCTCAAAGTGTCTCCATCCACATCCCAGACCTGCGAGGAAGCCGCCGACCCGATTTTCGAGCTCGCTCAATCCATGCGCGCCGATGCCGGCTCGGACGCGTTCCGAGCTGAGGCGAGGGCCTTGGTCCAGAAGATGGTCGCGGATCTTCCGCCTGACGGGCGCGATTTCGCCGGCAAGGACGAGGCTGAGCTGGAGTTGTTCCTCGATCGGGTGCTTGCCAACGGCGCAAATCTGGTCACCGCCCGCCTCAAGGCCGGTGGATCACAATGAGGCTGCGCCGCCTTGACCTCATCCGCTACGGCAAGTTCACCGACAGGACGATCGACTTCGGGCCGAAACCGGAATCCGGTCCCGATCTGCATATCGTCTTCGGCCTGAACGAAACCGGCAAGTCGACCGCGCTTTCTGGCTATCTCGATCTGTTGTTCGGCATCGAGGAACGCAGCCGCTACAATTTCCTGCACGAGTACAGTGCGATGCGCATCGGCGGGGTGCTCGAACTCGGCGGCGCGGAGCACACCTTCACACGCACGAAACAGCGCACCAACTCATTGTTGGACGAGACTGGCCAGCCGGTCAGCGAAATGGCGATATCGGCACATCTGGCTGGCCTGTCTCGCGACGCATACGAGACCATGTTCTCGTTGGACGACGAAACGCTGGAAGCAGGTGGAAAATCAATCCTGGAATCGCGCGGCGACCTGGGCAAGCTGCTGTTCACGGCCAGCGCCGGCCTCGGGCACGCAAGCGATACATTGAGCGTGCTCGAGGCCGAAGCGGACAGGCTCTATCGCAAACAGGCACACGGAACCGAACTTGCGCTGCTCAAGAAGCGGCTTGCGGAACTGAAGGCCAGTAAGGACGCGGTCGACACCTTGGCGTCGAATTATGAGAGCCTTGAAGCCGAGCGTCTCGACGCGACCGAAAAATACGACCGCAGCATCGCCGAACGGTCGGTGCTGTCGGCTCGGCTCGAGACCATCGCGAAGTATCTTCGGGCGATCCCGATTCTTGCCGATATCCGGCGTAAGCAAGCCCAACTGGCCGATTTGCCTGAGATCGCTTCACCGGCACGGACCTGGACCGGCAGTGTCGCCGACATGATCGAGGCCGACGCCAGCCTGAGAACGCGGCTATCCGCGAACCAGGACGAGCTCGAACGGGTGACATCGAAAATCGCCTCGGTCGACGTGGACGTGGTGATCCTTGCGATTTCCGAACGGGTTCGCGGCCTGGCCGACCGCAAGGTGCGTCACGTCTCGGCCGGCCTGGACCTGCCAAGTCGCAGGACGGAGCTGCAAATCCTCGACAATTCCGTGGCGAACTGTCTTGCCGCCCTTGGAAGGTCCTCCGAGCCAGTTCCTGCCAAACTGCTCTTGCCTGCTGCAACCATTAGCGCTGTGCGCACCATGGTCGAGCAACGATCCGGGATTGCTACCAGCGTGCGCGTTGCGCGCGAGGAGGCCGCGGCAGCCGCTGACGCGCTCCAGGCGGCACGCGACCGGGTCGGCGAAGAACGGGCC
>NZ_RZQA01000004.1:0-31606 GCF_004022915.1 Mesorhizobium sp. M7A.F.Ca.US.006.04.2.1 | reverse complement strand
AGGTTCATCGCGCCCTTGATGATGCCGTTGGTCTCGAGGAATTCCTCGTCGCACTGGGCGATGATGTCGACAATGGCATTGCCGATGCAAAGCACGTCATAATCCGGCATCAAAATCTCCGCCAAAACCCGAGCCGGCTTCTTGCCACGCCGGCCGGGCGTGGTCTCGCGAGTTGAAATGGGTTGCCGCATGCGCTTGATCCAGCCGCCCTCACGCAGCTGCCGGTCCGGCTTCACGCAGCAAATCGTCAGCTTTGTCCGTCTTCTCCCAAGTGAACTCAGGCTCTTCACGCCCGAAGTGTCCGTATGTCGCCGTCTTGCGGTATATCGGCCGTAAGAGATCAAGCATCTTGATGATGCCTTTCGGTCGGAGATTGAAAACCTCGAGAACAAGGCGCTCGATCCTTTTTTCCTCGATCCTTGCGGTTCCGAAGGTATTGACCATGACAGAAACCGGACTGGCCACGCCGATCGCGTAGGCAAGCTGAACCTCGCAGACCTCCGCAAGGCCGCTGGCAACGATGTTCTTCGCGACATACCGGGCGGCATAGGCCGCCGAGCGGTCAACCTTGGATGGGTCCTTGCCCGAAAAGGCACCGCCGCCGTGACGCCCGGTCCCACCGTAGGAATCGACGATGATCTTCCGTCCTGTGAGGCCGCAGTCGCCGGCAGGCCCACCGACCACGAACCGCCCTGTTGGGTTGACCAGAAATCTGATCCCCGAAGTATCCAGGTGGGCCGGCAGGACCGGTTTTATGATCTCCTCAATGACGCCTTCGCGGACCGTGGCTTGTGAGACCGCTTCGTCATGCTGCGTTGACAGGACTATGGTATCCAGCGCCACCGGGCGGAGCCCTTCGTAGCGTACCGACACTTGAGATTTCACGTCCGGACGCAGCCAGCCAAGCTGTCCCGCTTTCCGGACCTCGGCCTGTCTTTTCGTCAAATGGTGAGCGAGTTGGATCGGCAGGGGCATCAATGTATCCGTCTCGTTGCATGCGAATCCAAACATGATGCCCTGATCCCCTGCCCCTTGCCCGAGATCCTGCCCTCGTCCTTCATCAACGCCCTGGCTTATGTCGGGCGACTGCTCGGTGAGGGCCAGAACGACGGCGCAACGTCGACCATCAAAGCCAATCGCATCATCGTCGTAGCCAATATCGAGTATCGTATCGCGGGCGACTTGGCTGTAATCGATGTGGGCATGGCTGGTGATCTCGCCAGCCACAACGACCATCCCCGTCTTCACCAACACTTCACAGGCGACGCGCGCCTTCGGATCGGTGCGCAGGACCGCATCGAGAATGGCATCGGAGATGTTGTCTGCCATCTTATCGGGGTGTCCCGCGCCGACGGATTCGGAAGAGAACACGAACTGCCTGGTCATAAAAATGCCCTCGCTTCAAGTGCTGGAGTTAGTGAGGAGTTTCTGGATTGGGGTGGCTTATCGGTCGGGGATGCCGGGAACATCGAACGCAGTGCAGAAGTCGGCAACGTCTCTTCGTACGCTCGCATGAACTTCCTGGTCATCGGGCTGGCGGCAGACCGAGTCGATGAAAGCGGCGATCTGCACCATCTCCGTTTCGCGCATGCCCATGGACGTCACCGCTGGTGTCCCTAAGCGGATGCCGCTTGTCAGCGCCGGATGCCGCCGGTCGCCCGGGACCATATTGAAATTCGCAATGATGCCTGCACGCGATAAGCGCTCCGCATAGGCTTTGCCTGACAGCGACCGGTCCCGAAGATCAAGGATCAGCATGTGATTGTCAGTGCCCCCGGTGACGAGTTCATAACCTCGCTCCAGAAGTGCCTGGGCCAGAGCCTTGGCGTTGTGGACGATCTGCTGACCGTAGACACGAAAGGACGAGTTCGCTGCTTCCTGCAAAGCGACGGCAAGCGCGGCGATAGTATTCATATGCGGTCCGCCTTGCAGAAGAGGGAACACGGCGCGGTCTATACGTTTGGCCAGATTGTGTTTGCTCTTCGGATGATGGAGGGGCTGATAACGGTCTTCATTCCTTGATAAAATGAAGCCACCCCGGGGACCGCGGATCGACTTGTGAGAGGTGCTGGTGACCACATCGCAATGGGACACGGGGTTCGGATGCACTCCTGCGACAACCAGGCCGCAGATGTGGGCGATGTCAGCCACCAGATACGAGTTCACCTCCGAAGCAATTTCGGCCATTGCCGCGTAGTCAAAAATACGCGGATAAGCAGTTCCGCCGACCCAAATTAGCTTCGGGCGTTCCCGCTTGGCGGTCTCGCGCAAGTGGTCATAGTCAATTTGCTGTGTCTTTTCGTGCAGCCTGTACGGGACGCGCTGATAATCGCTGCCGGAAAAATTGACGGACCAACCGTGAGTCAGATGGCCGCCTTCGGGTAAAGGCAAGCCCATGACTTTGTCACGGGGGCTCAAAAGCGCGCGATAGACAGCCTGGTTGGCTGGCGAGCCTGAATAAGGCTGGACGTTGGCATGTTCACTGCCAAATAGCGCTTTCAGGCGCTCGATCGCGAGGGTCTCAAGCTCATCGACGATCTCGTTTCCGGCGTAGTAGCGCGCACCGGGGTATCCCTCGGCATACTTGTTGGTGAAAATCGACCCGGTCGCTTCCAACACCGCCGAGGAGGCAAAGTTCTCGGAGGCGATCAGTTTGAGAGTTGTCCGCTCCTGACGCTCCTGTCTTAGAAGCAGTTCGTGAACGCGGGAGTCGACGGCGGCTAAGTGAGGCCGCCCGTAAGTGTCGGGCTGCGCGATGGCGCCGCCGGCGGAGTTATCCATGGTAGTCGCGCTCCATTTGGACTGATCTATTTCACGATCAAGCAGGCGGTCCCTTCAACCGCGCGTCTTGTATTGCTTCCAGGCGTTGTAGGTCTCTTTTATGATGGCCATCATCGTGGGGCAGGAGATCGACCACCAATTGAGCCAGCTCGCCATCCTTGCCTCCTGCTTGCATATGGTACGAAGACTGCGGACGTTGTTCGTTGCAGCAAAGAAAGTTGGCTCTGACCAGCCGCCGAACGTGGCGTCGAACCTGCTCGCGAGGCAGACCGGTAATATCGGCCAGCTCGCCGACGGTTAGATCCGCATGCGCGCAAAGGCCCAGGATTCGAAGGCGATCAAGATGCGCTGCCGTCCTTAGGCGATTTACCAGTGTCAACATTGGTTAGCATCAACCCGGACGGGATGCAGCAAGCCGCTAGCCCTTCTATCCCCATCAATCCGCATGAGACCTCTCTCGTCATTTGCTGTAAATCCGCTGGTATGGATGCTAATGGAAGATAGATCACAGTCCTTTCTACGACTAAGACGCCAGATATTGGGGCTAATGTACCACCTGACAGGAGACTACACTCACGAACATTATGTGAATTTTTTTTAACGTTGCTGAGAATCAAGGGGGAGGTTTGGCGAATGTCTCGCCGTCGACTGTCGAATCCTGCCCGACGGGATTATAGGGTGCGTAGCCTGCTTGTCCTTTCCACATGACCAGCGACGATGGGGCGAAGGCGGCAGACATAGCTCTGGAGCATGCTGCGGTATCTTTGGCCTGAAGCCGAGGAAGGCGGACCGTGGCTTCCGCGCCGCTGCCGGGAGCCCGCGAACAGGCCAAGTGGATCAGCCGGGTGTTGCCGTCATAGAGCGTGAGACCCAAAGCTGGCCAGCCGCGCCCTGAGGCTGACGCACCGCTCAGCGTCCACCTTGCTCTCGAAGCCCATCGGCATAGCGCCGATAACGACTTGACCGCGTGCGTGTCGACGAGCGATCGGTGAGCGCAAGGATCGAGGGTGCAGTGCAGGATAATGCTGTTTTAAATCAGCGCTGTTTTCAGCCGACTGCCTTGAGCGTGGCACGAGGATATAGGCCCAAGGCAGGAGATCATCGTCTGCTGTTCGGGAGGCCGCCCTGGGCGCGCGACAGCCGTTCCTTCGGCTGCGCCGCTCCGCCACCATCCGCGCCGTGCCTTCCGGAGACCATTCCCGCTACCGGCCGGCGCCCGTGAAAACCTCGACCCGGCGCACCGGCTCGAGATGGCTGGGCTCAGCGTAACTCTGAAGTCGTCATATACCGAAGTCTTCACAGACTTCGGACATCCCCCTCACAGTCCGATCCAGATGGCGTCAGGAACACCGCTTGCGTTGATGCGGATGAACCCCTGCTTGTGCCACAATGACCCTTATGTCAGCGCGCGAGCCAAAGCTTCCGCGCAAGGCGACGGCTAGGATAAGGCAATGCCGACGAAGGGCACATTGCTTGCCACACTCTGGAATGATGGCATGCTCGGAAGGCCTAGGCTTTGCTCAGGGCCGCCTGCAAGGCGCGCTTTGAGGTTATTCACATAGCCTTCTGCGTAGTCCTGCGCCGTCGAGACCGAAAGATCAATGCCTGCCGCCAAGGCCTCTTCCATCAGGTGCTTTACGAGCCCATTTCGAATGGCCAGCTTGACCTCGGGGCCTGCGATAAGGCCGATCGCCTGCGCGGCCATATTGAGGCCAGCTTCCTCCAGCGCTCGCTTCATATCGCCTCCGTTAATGGCCGTACGCAGGAGATTGGCTGCTTGCGACTCAGCCTCGAGAACCATCGAGGCAAGATCGGCTACTTGTCCGAGGCCCGGAATGAAGCTGAGCAGTCCCACCGCCGTTGCCGCCAAGTCGAGCACTTTCGTCTCGATTTTGAGCACGGAGTCGACGACGTGCATGACGGCCCCGCCGTTCTTTTTGGCTGACTTAATGTCAGGCTGGTCCATCAGGCCCATCTTCATGTCCGCGACGGCATTCTGCTCTTCTGCGGTTTGGGCGCCGTGGGTGATTGGCTGCTGAACGTTGCGGTTCGCAGACGACATGTTTGTGCAAAAATGGGCAAAGTCTTTTTTGCTGATATTGCCGGAATCAACCGTATGCCCGCCGCCAAAGTCGAAGAATTTATGATGGGTCTTATAGCCCGTGATCGAATTGTTCAGGAGGCCAAACAAAAGAGGATCTGAAAGGAGCTGAGAGGCTGCTTCCCGCACTTTCGGATCAAGGCTCTTGTCGTCTTTCATTTTCGCCAGTTTGTCGCGAGTCAGAACACCGCTTCCAAAGAACGTGTCCTGATGGTCCTTGATCATCTCGACCGTATTCAGCTCAGTTTGCGTGAGGCTCATCGACGATGAGGCGACTTGCAGGAAATCCTCTTTGTGCATCTTCCCTTTCGAGCCACCGCACAACTGGTTCCAAGCATCGGGGTGATCGAGGAAATATTGCGCCGCCGCAATGACCTGGGGCGGAAATTTGCCGTTTTTCGATTCGCCGCCGACCATTTTCTTGAACTCATCCAGACTCAGGTCCTTGGACAGATTTTCGGAGTACCGGTAAAACTCCCGCAAGGCATCGCTCAAGGTCATGACCGAAGGCTGCAAACCTCCGCTGCCGTCGGATGGTATGTAGTTCTGCTCGTAGCTTCGCGCTTGGGCTTCCTGAAATGCAGCAACTTGTGGGTGGTGGTTTGAAAATCCGGCCAAGTCCTTGGCGTTGATCTTGCCTCCACAGCGGCCGTCGCCCTGCGAGCCAATCGCATAAAAAAGTCCCGAATCCTGCTGCAGTCCCTGGATCGCCGCTTTCAGATCCGGTGGCGTAGAGGGATCATTGGCTTTGTCGGTCAACGACTTCCAAGTAAGCGGGCATTGGTCCTTGTGACGGTTGAGTACCGCAACAATCTGCAACTCAGCCGTGGTCAGCGACCCACCGTTCCACGTGATTCCGGGGCTCGGCCTGGGAGCCGGCTCGATCTTCGGAGTGACGCCGAGCAGATGTTGGGCTTCAGTCGCCTTGGAGCGTTGCGATTGGTCCTCCTTGAGAGCCGCCCTCATATTTGGCGGCAGCAGATCCAGTGGGTGTTGCTCCAAGCCATTCAATGTCAAGACATCCGGTGCCAGATGGCCCAAAGGGTCCTGCCGCAATTTATCCATTGTCGAATCAAGATTCGACGCTGGCAGATCCCCTTGCGCGAAAGAGCCGGGCTTGTCTGCCAGCACACAAGTGGACAGCATCGCTTCGAAGCACGATGCACTTTGCTGATGCTGGGTCGCAAAATGGGAAACTTTCAGGCCCGGCCAACCCCTTGCGGACTGTAGCGAATTTGAGCGGTAGAAAGTTGAAAGATTACTGGCCGACATTATGCATCCTCAGACGTGACGTTGAAATCCCCACAAGAGACCCCGACAGAAGATCCCTTGCGTTTCACAAAATTCGACAATTCCAAGCGTCGGCAGGTCACGAATGCGCCTGCCCTGCCTTCAATTGCTGTGTTCCGGGCCGGCTCCAAGGTTCGGTCCAACACAATGGCCGGAGTCACCGCGAGAGCTGCCGGGACTCATCATGAGCGGATTAGCTTTCGAGAAACTGACGAGTTTGCGAAGAGTTCACAAAGGGGTAGCCGCAGTCATGTTCTTCAGAGCTGCGGGAAATCCTCAATGTTCATTTCTTGCCCAGCTCAGGCTTCCCGCCAACGCTATCCTGTTGTGGGATGTCAGAAGAATAAGAAGCATCCGGTCGTCCGTCGCGAACGACCGTAGTGGAGGAGCCGCGAAACAAGATCAGCACTGATTCCTTTGGCGTTGCCGCTATGTGAGTCTGCGCCTGCGCCTGCGCCACCAAGCCGTTAAAGGTCTGCTCCACGAGTGCGACGAAGCGCGGTGGACCGGAAACGAAGACGAGGCCATTGCCTGGCACGGGTTTGACCACATAGCGCTCGTCGGAGATATCAAGCTTGTCGAGAGCCCCCTTGAACGCATCGAAGCGAATCGACGTCATCAAAAGCATTCGAGTTTGCGATTCTTGTGCAGCAGACACATAGAGCACAAGGCCGTCATAGTACCATTGTAGACCGTAAAGGTTCGTCAAGCGGTCGAGGAACGCGCGCGGTGGCAAATCAGGCATACGTCCGCGAATTCGCCCCTTCACCGCAGGACTGATGTTGACCCTGATATTCAGGTTGTTGCCGAATTCCTGCAACGCTGCAGCGAGCTCCTGATCCAGAACCGTGTATCTATAGGGTGTCGCCGGAAGGGACAGCGGGACTGCATGCGCCGGGTGAATCCCGGTGGACAGAAAAAACCCGGCACAAAGAAGTCTCAAAACATGCAGGGTGACGGGTTGGATAAGCGTTCTCGGCATGTCGCACTGATAAACCAAACGCTGAAATCATCACAAGTGACTAAATTGCCGAAGAGATTTTAGATTGTCGAAATGACGCCGCCGTTAGTCAGCTTGTTGTCAGCTTGCCCCCCTAGGAGTGTTGCGCCGACACCGGGTGATGAATGGGCGGGGCTCGCCCGGTCAGAGAGAGCAACCGAGTCCTTACATGATGATGCCTGTCACGTCGATCTCTGCCACTCTAACGGCTGGCCTCCCCAGGGTCGGATCACCGTCGATTGTCGAGCAGGCCCAGTTTGAGCGCGCCTTAGGGCATGCAGCCGACTCGCTGAAAAACGATGCCGCCGCGGGGCCAGCGAGTGCGGCGCCAGTTGCTGCGGCGATGGATGTTCAGCGCGCGGCTGCGCCGACGAGCGGCATGGGCGATCGCGTGTTGCAGACGATTTCCTCCCTATATCCACACAACACTGTTTCCTTCCCCGCGCTCGACCATGACATAGCCCTTTCGAAGGGCGCTCTACCGGGACCGGCGCAGAAGCTTCCCGTTCCAGGTGAGGCGGGAACCGGAATCTCGGGCATTCCCCAACAAGGGCAAGACTTCGAAACGATGATGGCTGGTCTTCGGGATGTTTACAACGGCGTCACCCAGGTGGCGCTTATCTCCAAAGGCGTCAGCGGCGTCACATCATCCGTGAATAAACTTTTGAAGGAAGGCTGAACCGCGCGCATGATTGGCTTGGCCGAGGGCGAAATCATGCGTGGCCTGTCAGGGTGGCGGTCGGTTAGACTTGTCATGCTGCCAGTTCTCGTCGCCCTCACTGCTTGCAAAGCCGACCTCTACACGCAATTGCAAGAGCGTGAGGCAAATGAAATGCTCGCACTTCTTGAAGACAACGGGGTCGCCGCGATCCGGGTGGTCGCCAAGGATGGAACCAGCACGATCCAGGTTGACGAAAAGCTGCTCGCCTTCTCAATCAACCTTCTGAACGCCAAGGGGCTGCCGCGCCAATCCTTCAAGAACCTCGGTGAGATATTCCAAGGATCAGGCCTGATTGCCTCGCCGACCGAAGAGCGTGCCCGTTACGTGTATGCCCTGAGCGAAGAGTTGTCGCGGACGATCAGCGATATCGATGGCGTTTTTTCTGTACGTGTTCACGTCGTGCTGCCGCATAACGACCTTGTGCGAGCCGGTGCCACGCCATCCTCGGCCTCGGTGTTTATCAGGCACGACGCAAAAACAAATGTCGCGGCTCTGCTGCCAAAGATAAAGATGCTTGTAGCCGACAGCATCGAAGGCCTGTCCTACGATAAGGTGGAAGTGGTTTTGGTGCCGGTAGAACGTTCCGCACACGAGCAACGGCCCGATCCGACTGCTGTTTTGCCACAAGCATCACTACCTCTTCCTGCGCCACTTCTGGCGACCGTAACAGGTTTTGCCGCAGCCGTATTCGCCGTGGCCTGTTATCTCTTGATCGGCGTTGTTACGCGTCGGCGCAAGCAATCAACCGGCGTTTCCAAGGTCGAGGGGCGCCGGGATGCTTCTGCTGTCGAGGCCATTCGCAAAAGAATGCCTGCAATTGGACGTGGGTGACATCTCATTGCCAATGCCTATACAGACCGCCCGACCTGATGGTCCGCACTTTCCGGGCGCGAGCGAGCTTGCGGCTTCGGCCCATCCAACCCGTCTTGCGGCGCGTCTTGATCCAGCGTTATCGGCCGAAACGTTAGTGAAGTTGCAGAAGTGTTCCAGACTGCATCCAAGGCTGGCAGAATTGCTGGGCAACGATGACGTGGATCTGAACCACATCGGCTGCAGGCCGGACCTTCTACGCGGGCATGATCCATATCGAGCGACCCTTCTTGCTGGTAGTATCTGGCATGCCCGTTCGCTGGTCGCGTTTGTCTCTCAGCCTGAGCTTGCCATCCTTGTTAAACGCATCGGCGTGGATGCACACGCATTCGGAATCCGACACCTGCTGCATGCTGTTGACAAAAGACTGATCTCGGACCCAGAAAAACTCGCTCAGCAAATCGAATACGATGGACACGCATGTCTTGGAGCTTGGCTCCAGGACAGTTCAGCGACCGAGCGTAACCGCGTGCTTCTTCGATTGCCCGAGGGGACTGCCGCGGAGACTCCAGCACATGAGCATTGGACCGCCGCCGGCCAATTGCTTTCACTTGTAGTAGCTCATTTTGAGACAGAGACCCCGGTGAAATGACAGTCGAACTTTCCGAGGGGCCAATAGCGCCGCAGATGCGTCCAGTCGGACCACTGATACCCGCGAGCGAGCTCGAAACCTGGCACAGCGCCGCGCAAGCCCTTGCCGCGGCAGAACGGCATCGGCAGCGCGTTCGAAACTGGGCACGCGCGGTTTACCAGCGGGCGTGGGCGCGCGGCCACATGGAGGGCTCGAATGCAGGCACCGAGGAGATGGCAGGGTTGATTGCGGAGACAATCTCCGAAATCGCGCGACGAAAGGCGGCTCTGGAGCAGGAATTGCCGCAGCTCGTGATGGAAATATTGAGCGATCTTATCGGCGCTTTCGATCCGGGCGAGCTATTGGTGAGGGCTGTTCGTCACGCCATAGAGTGTCAATACAGCGGCGCCGACGTTTGCCTTCATGTTTCTCCCATGCAAGTCGACATGCTTGCACGAGAGTTTGCTCGATGCGACGGCCAGGATGGTCGACCAAGGGTGCGGATCGAGCCCGACCCGACATTGTCGCCGCAACGCTGCGTGCTGTGGAGCGAGTACGGCAATGTTGACCTTGGACTTGACGCCCAGATGCGCGCGCTGCGCCTTGGTTTCGGGACGCTCTGTGAGAAAGGCGAGCTATGAGAAAGCCCGTCCCAGAACATAACGCTGACGCCCACACTCGAGCTCTCGTTCCAGCAATCTCGTCTTTGAGGGCTGCGGCCAAGCGAATTGACACGCGTGCGGTGCGCGGTCGGATCACGCGGGCTATCGGCACACTGGTTCATGCCGTCTTGCCAGACACTCGTATTGGGGAACTTTGCCTCCTAGAGGACCCGCGAACCGGGCTGTCGCTCGAGGCCGAGGTGATCGGCCTGTCGGGTGATGGTGTATTGCTGACACCGATCGGGGACTTGGTGGGCCTATCCAGCCGCGCAGAGGTCGTGGCCACTGGCCGAATGCGTGAGGTGCCCGTCGGCGGCGATTTGCTCGGTCGCGTGATCGACAGTCGTTGCCGCCCATTGGACGGCAAAGGCGAAATCAAGACCGTCGAAACTCGGCCCCTGCATGGCAGAGCCCCCAATCCGATGACGAGGCGCATGATTGAGCGGCCATTCCCGCTTGGGGTCCGTGTCCTCGATGGTCTGCTGACGTGCGGCGAGGGCCAGCGGATCGGGATTTATGGCGAGCCAGGTGGTGGCAAGTCGACGCTGTTGTCACAGATCGTAAAGGGTGCCGCCGCTGACGTCGTCATAGTGGCGCTCATAGGCGAACGTGGACGGGAAGTTCGTGAATTCATCGAAAGGAATCTTGGTGAAGAGGGCCTTCTCCGTACGGTCGTCGTGGTTGAAACATCCGACCGCTCGGCGGTAGAGCGTGCGCAATGCGCTCCAATGGCGACTGCGCTCGCGGAATATTTCCGCGATCAAGGCCTACGCGTTGCTCTCATGCTGGATTCGCTGACGCGCTTCTGCCGCGCTATGCGCGAAATAGGCCTTGCTGCGGGTGAGCCGCCGACGCGACGGGGCTTTCCTCCTTCCGTTTTTGGCATGCTGCCAGGCCTGCTCGAGCGCGCCGGCATGGGTGAGCGGGGCTCAATCACGGCCTTCTATACGGTGCTTGTAGAGGGTGATGGCACGGGTGATCCAATCGCCGAGGAATCGCGTGGTATTCTCGATGGCCATGTCATCCTCTCACGCGCTATTGCGGCGCGATCGCATTTCCCCGCTATTGATGTGCTGCAGAGTCGCAGCCGCGTCATGGATGCAGTCGTTTCGGGGACACATCGCAAGGCAGCATCCATTTTCCGCGAGCTCCTGTCGCGCTATGCCGAGACCGAGTTCTTGATCAATGTTGGCGAATACAAGCCAGGTGGAGATCCCCTGACTGACCGGGCTGTCGCGTCAATCGACGAACTGAGGGAGTTTCTGCGCCAGAGCGAAGATGACGCGTCAGATTTCGAGGAGACGGTCGCATGGATGTCGCGTCTGACCGCGTAAACTGGATTCAGTCTTCGAGTATACGGCTTCTGAAGGAAATGCAAGAGCGTCGTGCCCTTGGCGAGCTGTCCAAGAAGGAAGCCCAGCGCGATGTGGCCGCCTCAGCCGTACAAAATGCCTCTAGGGAGCTTGCAATGATACAGCAACATTGTTCAAGAAAAGAAGCAGCGCTCTATCAGCATCTGATGTCACTCGACAACTTGTCTAGCGCAGCGCTCGACCGTCACCGCCTTCACACTGAACAACTTGCCGCTGAGATCAATTCCAGACGGCAGATGCTTGATGATACCCAAATCGCTCAAGAGGAGGCTGAGATGGCGGCGTCCAGGACGAGGGAGCTATGGGTCATATGTTCGGCGGCAAGGGACAAATGGCAACAAATCGAGGACGACGTGCGGCGCGCCGTCGAGACTCATTCGGAGGCCGCAGCCGAGATCGAGGCCGACGATGAGATACTGCTGAAATATGCGAGGGGGTCGCTTGCCTAAATGCCGCGCAACCGGATCCGACGGTCGCAAGAGGTCGTCCGAATGACACGACCGTGCAGTCTTTGATAGGCGCTGCGGTCACACCCGCCATGTTCGAACCAGTTCTGAAACTGTCCCACACGGTTGTCTCGTGGCTCAATGATACAGCAGCGCCGCGCACGCCGTTTCAAAGCCGGATCAACGAGGTGCCGCTATCGGTGCGAACGGCAGGGCTTGTCTGGCAGCAGGAACCTGCTGCCATTCCGATGCTTGACTGCGTCTGGAGAGTGGGAGCCGAAACGGTCATCTTGTCACTGTCGCGCCCGCTCGTAGAGGAGTTCATCACGACAGTGCAGAACGGCTTGGCCTTCCCTTCCGAGCCAACTGCTTCGCTAATTCTCGAACTCGCTCTGGAGCCGCTTGTCACTCGACTGGAGGAGACGACGCGTCTGAACGTGCAACTCGTGCGGGTATGCGAAGCCACGATGCTGGCTCCTCATCTTGAACTCGACATCATTTTCGGCGCGGTCAAGGGCAAGGGCCGTCTATTCCTGTTCACGCCACTTGACGGCTTAGTACCGCCTGCGTTTCGCGCGCTAGGCGAACTGCTTGCCCAGTTGCCGCGGCAGCTGGGCGGGCTGCCTCCAGAGCTCCCGCTCATTGTTGCAGGAGAGGTCGGCACGCTTCGCCTTCCTGCGGCGCTTCTTCGAAGCGCATGTGTCGGTGATGCATTGTTGCCCGATATTGCGCCGTTCGGCCGCGGCCAGATCACCCTAGCTGTCGGCCAGTTGTGCGCCGAGGCGGATCTTGACGGCGATGAATTAATCTTGCGGGGGCCTTTCCGCCCGCGACCGTGTCCTTTGGAGAGTGCGCATATGACACAACCCGGATCGCAACTGGAGCTTACTAAGGATCTCGACGATGTCGAGATCGTGCTTGTCTTTGAATGCGGCCGCTGGCCTATTTCTCTTGGGGAATTAAGAAGTGCCGGCGAAGGGCATATTTTTGAACTTGGATGGCCGATCGACGGCCCGGTCGACATAGTGGCCAATGGTCAGCGTATCGGGCGTGGCGACATTGTCCGCATCGGAGAAGAGCTGGGCATCAGGCTCCGTGGCGGGTTTGCATGCAATGAGTGAAGCTCAGCCGACAATCCTGGCGCTTCTTGCGGTTACCGCCGGACTCGGTCTGCTGGTTTTAGCAGTTGCCACGACAACGGCCTTTGTAAAGGTATCAATTGTTCTTTTCCTCGTCCGCAATGCGCTCGGGACCCAGACCATACCACCCAATGTGGTGCTGTACGCCGCGGCGATGATCCTCACTATGTTCGTTAGTGCGCCCGTTGCTGAGCAGACCTATGACCGCATGTCGGATCCCAAGCTCCACTATCAGACATTCGACGACTGGGTAAGCGCCGCTAAAGCCGGAAGTGAGCCCTTGCGCGAGCATCTCAAGAAATTCACAAATGAAGAGCAGCGGCGATTTTTCCTATCTTCGACAGAAAAGGTCTGGCCAGAGGAAATGCACGCTGCAGCCACGCCTGATGACTTTGCAATACTTGTACCATCTTTCTTGCTATCAGAATTGAAGCGCGGATTTGAGATAGGATTTCTACTTTATCTGCCTTTTATTGTTATAGATCTGATAGTGACAACTATCTTGATGGCAATGGGTATGTCGATGGTCTCACCAACTGTTATATCTGTTCCGTTCAAGATCTTCTTGTTTGTTGCCATTGATGGTTGGTCAAAATTGATGCATGGGCTTGTGCTGAGTTATACGTTACCGGGAGGCTGATCATCACTGAATCCAGCATCATTACTCTTATGAGCCAATCACTGGTGGTTTTCATGATCTGGATTCTACCGCCGCTCATTGCATCAGTGGTTGTCGGCCTCGTCATCGGCATCCTCCAGGCGGCGACGCAGATCCAGGATGAAAGCTTGCCGCTCACCGTGAAGCTTCTGGTCGTTGTCGCGGTGATTGGGCTGTTTGCTCCTGTGCTAAGCGCCCCGCTCATAGAGCTAGCCGATCAGATCTTCACCGAGTTTCCCGCAATGACACTTAGCTACTAGTCCGCCCCATGGACGCGCCATCGGCCGATATTCAAATTCTGATCCAGACGGCTTTCGAACTCGTCGTTGCGGCAGGTCTTGGGGCAGCCCGCGCGATGGGCATCATGCTGATCTTTCCCGTATTCACACGCTCGCAGATCAGTGGGCTGATCCGGGGCTGTTTGGCTGTTGGCTTCGCACTACCATGCCTGGCACACGTCAGCGGCGGATTGCCGGCGCTGGATCCTGATACGCGCCTGATCCAGCTAACCCTGCTCGGATTCAAGGAAGTTTTTGTCGGTGTACTCCTTGGCACTTTTCTTGGCATTCCGCTTTGGGGCCTTCAGGCTGCCGGGGAGCTTATCGACAACCAACGCGGCATCAGCAGCCCGACCGCTTCGGCCGATCCCGCGACGAACAGTCAGGCTTCCGCGATGGGCGTTTTTCTGGGGATCACTGCGATTGCCATATTCGTCGGATCAGGAGGCCTGGAAACTTTGATCAGTGTCCTGTACCGCAGCTACTTGATCTGGCCGGTGTATCAGTTTCACCCGACACTGAGCGGGCCAGGAGCAATGGAGTTGTTGGGGCTTCTCGACAGCATAATGCGCACGGCATTATTGGTTTCGGGGCCTGTCGTGTTCTTCCTGATACTGATTGATATATCGATGATGCTGCTGCGTCGCTTTGCCCCGCAATTTAAGGCGAGCCAACTGTCTCCGGCAATCAAGAACATTGTCTTTCCAGTTCTCATGGTCACCTACGCTGCCTATCTGGTGGAGAGCATGAAACTGGAGGTCACACGTGCCAACGGCGTGCTGGAGTGGTTCGACAAATTGCTGCCATGAGCGACACAAGTGAAGAGAAGACACACGCCGCCAGCCCGAAGAAGTTAAGTGAAGCGCGCAAAAAAGGACAGCTGCCACGTAGCTCCGATTTCGTCCGCGCGGTCGGGACTTGCGCTGGGCTCGGCTACCTTTGGCTAAGAGGCAGCGTGATCGAGGACAAATGCCGGGAAGCGCTCCTATTAGCCACCAAGTTGCAGAGCCTACCTTTCGATACCGCGGTGCCGCAGGCATTGGTTGTGCTCGTCCAACTCACAGTCGCGGCTGTTGGCCCGCTGCTTGGAACCCTTGTCGCCGCGGTGATTTTGGCCAGCCTGCTAGCCAATGGTGGATTTGTCTTCTCTCTGGAGCCGATGAAGCTCAGCTTTAAGAAAATTGACCCCTTTGAAGGGCTGAAGCGCTTGGGGTCTGCTCGTTCCATGGTCGAAGTCTGCAAGACCATGTTCAAGGTATTGGTTCTCAGCGCAACCTTTTCCATTGTCCTTCTCGGGATGTGGAAGACAATGGTCCCTCTGCCGATCTGCGGCATGGGCTGTGTTGGCCTCATCTTTATGGAGACAAAATTGCTGATGGGAATTGGCGCCGGCGCACTGCTGGTCGGCGGACTGATCGATCTTCTGCTCCAGCGCGCGTTGTATCTGCGCGAAATGCGCATGACCAATACCGAAGTGACGCGCGAGTCGAAGGATCAGCAAGGAGCGCCAGAGTTGAAAGGTGAACAGCGTCGCATCCGCGAGGAGGCGGCCGACGAGCCTGCGCTTGGCGTGCATCGCGCCACGCTGGTCTTAACAGGAAGGGCGGTCCTGATCGGTCTGCGTTACGTTCGCGGTGAAACCGGGGTGCCGTTCTTAGTTTGCCGTGCCGAAGGTGAGCGCGTTTCACATGTGTTGAGCGAGGCGCGGGCACTACGCCTGACGATCGTCCATGACCATGTCTTAGCGCGTCAGCTGATAGGCACTACAAAACTCGGCCACGCGGTTCCTATGCAATATTTCCAGCCTGTCGCGAAAGCATTCTTTGCCGCAGGCTTGGCCTAGTCATGGAAGTCCACGACTGCCCAGTTCAAAACTGACCTGGCTCCATGCTAGTGGCAAATGTCGGCTGGCCATCCGTGCCCCAGTGTCTCTGTCAGGCCAACCGCGCAACCGCGGGCCTGGGGCAATCACTCCCCTCGGATCTGCCACCCAGCAACTACGGCAAGTCCTCCGGGCATGACCTTGCAGCCTCTGCTGGCCGGTGCGTGGCGCAGTCCGAGGTTTTGAGGCCGGCAGTGCGGATTTGATTGGTGCAGCCGTTGGAATGCCCTCGTCAGCTAGTCGTCAACTAAGCGCCCTATGTTGAACAGCCGTGCTAACTTGAGCTCGGTTGCGAAACATAGGAGTACGAATCGTCATGTATGGTCGAATTGGTGGCTCATCCGATAGTTACCGCGCGCATAATGCCGGCGAGCAATCGGATGCAGGAAGCGAAGGGTTCGCGGACACATTTGCCCGAATGCACTTATCCGGATCGGAAGGTAGCGGCGCCTCATCATCGGCGGCTCCCCAAGCATACTCCCTCAATTCCCGACCTCCTGTGGTGGAGATCAACAGGACTTCCTTCAGGAGACAGGTGAGGCAATTTCATGGTGATGAAATCACGCACATCGCCGA
The DNA here is from genome assembly GCF_004022915.1 of Mesorhizobium sp. M7A.F.Ca.US.006.04.2.1. NCBI lineage: Bacteria > Pseudomonadati > Pseudomonadota > Alphaproteobacteria > Hyphomicrobiales > Phyllobacteriaceae > Mesorhizobium > Mesorhizobium sp. M7A.F.Ca.US.006.04.2.1. The sequence continues at coordinate 15,258 of NZ_RZQA01000004.1, read as the reverse complement.
CAATCCTCAAGAGTATTCGGAGTTCGTATCGTCACGAGCCAGGCGCACCGCGGACGTTGCTCAGCAATATGGCATCCGTCGAGATACGGAGCACGCGCGATATTTCAGTTACCAATTGGGAGACCGGAGTGCCGGACTGCTGAGAATGGAAGGCGGATTCAGCATGAACGAGTTCGAATCGGAAAGTTGGCGGGAACAATTTCCTGGTCGAACTGAGGTCACTTCCATAGTGGATCTTCAAGTCGCCCATCCGCTCGTCGAAAATGCGGGCGATATTCTGCTGGAGCATCAACTTCGGATAGACGGCGACCGACCGTTGCTGAATTGGCGTGCGGCTAATCCGGAAGCACAAGCGCGCGCGCAGACGATGGGGTTTGTTGAAGTGGATCATGGCGACCTGGTGCTTGACCCTACGCAGCATCCCGACAAATGGACGAAGAACAGTGCCGGTGAGTGGCAGCGTGCAGGCAAACCTCCACTCTATCTCCACAAAACCGAGGATAGCGACAGCAGCGATAGCGGGTCCGACGACGATTTCATGTGATTTGTCGACCCGCCGCCGAGCCTTGCAACTGGTGACGGTTGCAAGGCTGTTGGCAGTGAATGCTAATTGTCCGGCGACAGCCCCGCCTTAGCGCCAGCGCCGCCGAGCAATCCAGCCCATCTCCCAGACAATAAACTGCGGATGCGCATCGTGGGTGCTTGCGAGCGGATTGTATTCGGGCCGGAACTCCGCCTCTTGGAACCGAGCTCTCCCGAATCCAATTTTCTCCACCACACCGTTGGGTCGTTGCGATGCGCCGATCCCGATCGGATCGGCTATGCCTGCTCCGCGCTCGCAGGAAGACCTTCCGCCTCGATCTTGGCGGCGCGATCTCGGCGATAAGTTGGATGGGAGGCAAGATACGCCGCCACGTCAACAGCCGGTAACGCGACATCGCAAATCGGCCCTGACGGTAGCCGATCGACTCCAATCGCCGGACCGCAACTCGCGCAGCGGCATTCGCGGTTTGGCCAGGAGAAATGCTCGCTGACTCACAGCGTGGCCGGCCGCATTCTGAGTGCCCTGTCATGCAGCCTGCGCCGACGGGAGCTCGGCACGCGAATGGCGTGGTTGGCGGCCAAGCCCTGAGGTCAACAAGGACTTACAGAAAGCGGGGGTGAGTTTGCCGCGATGAATTATGACCTTCTCGCGACCGGACCTAGCATCGGCTTCCTCTCGCTCTCGATTGTAGCCGCGCTGTTCGTTGGATTTAACGTGGCAAGCGGTGAATTCGGAATCAGCCAGCCCTTCCAAGTTTCTGGCCATGACGGGGCGACTCGTGTGGATGTGCACCCACATCGGGCTCGGCATCGCACCATTGACCAGCATCTTGGGCTGCAGCTTCATCTCAAACAGCTTTCCTGGCTCGCCACGCAGCGCGACCGGTGCCTCCGGCGGCATCAATTCGTCGGCATTGCACAAATGTTCCAGGTATTTTTGCGCCGGAAATGCGTAGGTCTTCATGCAATCAGTCGTAATGCCGGCTTTTCCTTCATTCAATGCGTTGGCCTGTCCCAGCACCATGTTCAGCAACCCTTTGAGCTGGTCTGTGCGTTCGTGCACTTTGGGTAGCTGGGTGGAGGTGAGTAGCAGGCGTACATTACGCCCCTGCAACCCGGCGAGACAGGTTTGCATCTCAATGGCCTGGGCTCGCAGGTACTGGGCCACATCGTCCACGACCTTACCGGCCTCCTCAGGCTTCATCTGGCGCACTTGGGAGACGACGCTTTGCTGACCGGCCAGATCGAACTGCAAAAGTTCGTCCAATCGTTTGAGCCGCTCCGTCAATACCTCCATTGACAACGCGGCGCCCCCGATTGTCGAGCCTGCCCCCGACGAACTCGCAGCCACCTCTTGCGCTCTCACCTGTGTACTCGCAACTTGATCCGAGCGCGCGAGAACCTTGGCTGCTGGCACTGTGCCGGCGTTCGCAGCGACTGGTGTTGATGGCTGCCCGGCGGCAGAAGTCCCGGCGCGAGCTGCCGACTTATGCTTTGACTTCCCTTTCCTTCGCGCTGTAGTGCCTTCTGACACTGCAGCCGTACCAGCAGTGTCAGCCGGTATCGCAGCGCCTGCCCTGGCCGGCATCGCAGCGCCCGCCTGGGCCTGTGGCGCCATGATGGCTGACGGCGGAGACTGCAGGTTCAACAAGTGCATGGCATCGTGCGCAGTGATCCATGCATCGTCCACGATCCGTTCGAACAGTTTCAATGGGAGGCCGGCATCTGGGTAGGTATGGCTTAGCTTGGTATGCACCTCGTGCAACGCCAATCCAAAATCCGAAAGCCGCTCCATGATTTTTTCTACAACCGCGCAATCATGAGCGTTGAGTGTTTTGCCATCATCCATTATGCCCTTCGCCAAAGAGAGGGCGCGAAGAGCTTCTTGAGCGGCGCTTGCCATCAGCTGCACCACTCCATTTCGACCGACGAGGAGTTCCTTCAAATCTGGCTCGAACCTGCTCGCCCGCAGTTCAATCTTGGCCCGCGCAAGACCGATCCGCTCACGGACCAGCCAGATCCTGACACTCAGTACCGAGCCGGCACGCAGCCGCAGTGCGCACCGCTCGGCTTCCCGCATCACGGGCGTTCCACTGGATAGGCTAGCGGTGGCAGCGCAGGCGGATCGCTGCCGTTCGGAGCGCCATGCCTTTTTTTCCCACCACTTAATTGCCGCCGTATGGTGGTTCTCCACATTTAAAATCAACAGCTCCTGCCGGTCCGCCTGGGAGTAGGAGTAGAGTTTATCGACCATACCTGCCGCTTTCTTGGTCTTTTTGTCCAATTTCGTGATCGTCGACAGGCCAAGTTTGTCTACTTCATTCGCGGCGTCGCACACGATCTGGCAACATCTACGCACCTTGTCGTCTGGCATAATTGTCTGCGCCTCAGCCGCAGGCAGGCTAGCGCGGTACTCCAGAATTGCTGAGGCTGCATCGACGACCCCACTGATCAGCTCCACCGCCTCCTCGGGGACGTCGGTTTTCCTGGCCGCAGCCTCGCAATCAGTCAGTTGTTGAACAAGACTGTTCATTCTGAGCTGTGTCGGACTGATATCTTTATTTGACGATGAGCTGGTGCCTTCCACCTGCGCGGTTGATAGTTGGCTACCGACCGGCGCCATGGCTTCGCCCTCAGACATGGAGGGAGAACCGCGCCGCCTTGCGGCTGCGCCACGTGGCGCTACGGTTCCGCGTGGTGGCGCAGCGGCTCCACGTGGCGGTGTGTTCAGGATTTGATCTTCGCCAATCGAGGCGCCTGGCAGACTTTCGCGGGCATCGCCTGGACCGCGCGCAACTGGAAGGGAGGAGGGCCTCCTATCGGCGTCCCCAGAGCGCATCTGCTCCACAACGGAATCGAATGACTGTCCACCTTCTCCCGCAGCAAGACTTGATTGCGAAAGGGAACTGCTCGCCCGCCCCGCGCGGCTGGCTCCAGTTTCAGCCTGCGATTTCCGTGGTCGGCCAATGCCCTTCATATTGCGTCTCCGTAGTAGGCGAGAATGTGCTGCTATTGTGCTGGCGGCTGACGAGACCAGCGGCATCTTTCGGTTAACGTCACGGTCAGCCAGACCCGCGACGGCGTAATGTTCCCGCCAAAGTGCTTCTCAGTAGCAGGCCAAGATTGGCCCGAGCTCACAGGACTTTCGCAACGTTGCCATCGATGTCCTGAGATTATCAGCGCTTCAGTCCGCCGATTTCCAGGAACAGCGAATGAAATCAGACCAACTCGGCTAGCTCCCCTTCCTAGACACGTGCCTGACGATTTTATTGATGCGTCACTCCTCTCGTTCGCCACCGACAAAGTCACACATTTGCTTCAGAGAAGCGTGTGCGTTGCGTATCACGCGGACCATTTCGATCTATAGTTACAAAAAGTGTCGAGACGGGACCTTTGGATCCGAAGGTCAGGCACGGCCGGCCTAGATAGACCGCTTGGCTGACGATTAGCTGACGATGGGAGTTCTCACGAACAGGGCAAGAAAATCCGACCGCTTCAAGCTTTCGATATGGTGAGAAGAGGATCCGCACCGGCCTCCCAAAGCCGGCAGACCATCCCATGTTCGTACGGTCGCCGACCTTCTCGAAGCCAATGAGCTCACCGCGCCGGGCCGTGATGTGCAGGCGAGAGAATGGTGATGCAAAGACCGAGTTCCTGCTCGTTGCGTGCGCCCGTGGAGCCAGCAAGAATACGGTCATTGCGGTCATGCAGCACGTGGACCGTGTCTCCTGTTCGACACCACAGCATCGAGGATGCAAACGAGCTGCTGCGGCTGCCATTCGGTCGCGGCATGCGTGGACGGCGGGATTGGCCGAACAGCCGAGATCGTGGTCGACTGTTCGATGCGAGAGCAACATCCTGCAGAGCATACGTTTTTGCGCTGGCCGGTTTTTGTCAAAAGCCGTCAGGTTCTCGAAAGCTCCCGCCCTTAGCTTGATCGAGGCTAACCTTTAACACGTCGCCGCCAATGGCAAATGCCGGAGTACCTGATGATAGCAGCAATTGGGAGTGGAGTTGGCAACCTCGGGACTTCCTTGATCCGAAAGGGCCATGGGGATTCGAAATCCGAGCATTCTGGTGATGGCAAGCCGGCTGATGGCAATGATGGCAAGCCAGCTGGTGGGAATGATGGCAAGGCAGCTGGCGGGAACGATCGGGCGGATAACCGGACCGTTTCAAATGATCAACTTCAAGACAACTCACAGTCTGCAGCACAAAGTGAAGCCTTCCAAAGTATCCTGCGATCGTTCGCGTTCCAATTCGCGAACGATGCGATGGCTGAGGCCGATGAAGCTTTGGATGACACAGAAGATGCCTGACGCGGGAAATCCGGCGTGAGGTCATACAGGCCGTTATTGACGGCACAACTCCAACAGAAAAAGGAATGATCATGGCTGCAGTTGATAATAATAAAAAATCAGGCAATACCAATACCAGTAGCGCCGGCAATACCGATAAAACTAACAGTGGCACTCCCGGCAATACAAGCGGAGCTGATGCTACTGCTTTTCAGGCGCAAGTGCAGGAACTAACCAATGTTAGCTTGGAGGCGACGAAAAGGAGTGTCCAGTTGCGCACTCTAACGACCAATCTCCAGACCATCAAGAAGGCCGCCGACGAACGCGTTTCGTAATGTCGGAAGCGGGTTTTAGACTGCCCCCTAGCGCGTCTCCTTATTGACGCGACGTAGTCCCGAAATGAGCCGCATGGCAATTGCCATGCGGCTTCTATCCTGTTTGAGAGATGCTCTGTGGATGACGCCGTTTCCCTCCGTTTCGAAGTGCGTTCGGGGCACTATTGCGGTCTGACCGGCAAGACGGATCTTCAAAAGTGTTTAATCGGCAGCGGCTTCGATGCCGATTTGGTCTTTGTCGAGCAGGGACTGGCACCGCATCACCTTCGTGTAACTCTTCTTGGCAAGTCGATCGAACTGGAGGCGCTTGCACCCGGACTCAGTATCGAGGGCAACCGGAATATCGCCGCAGGCCAGTCCGTTGTTGTGCCCCTTCCTGTCGTCCTGCTCGTAGGCGAGATGTCCATTGCTTTGTCCGTGCAGGATGCAGAGCCGCCTGGTTCGACCGGCATACCGCGCCTACCGATCGGTGTGCTCGCCATGGTCATAATCAGCTCACTCGGGATCGGCGCGCTTTCAGGCACGATCTCCTATCTTGGCAATGCAAGTGGATCGAGCCCCAATTCACTTCGGGCTGAAGTCGCGTCCAGAACGATCAGTCACCGCGCTGACAATGAACTTACGGAGGCAGCGGCCCAAGAGCTGCAGGAGGAAGTCGATCGAGCGGGTCTTCTCGACGTCAAGATTGGGTCGGCAAAGGGTGTTGTGACCGCCGAAGGCACCGTCACGTCTGAATCGGTCATCAGTTGGCAGAAGCTTCAGCAATCGTTCGATCGTCGCACCAAGGGTACTCTAACACTGGTGAACGGAGTGCTCATCAAAGAGGAGAAGGCGCCATCCGCAATCGCGGTCGAAGCTGTGTGGCATGGGGTCCAACCATATATTGTCATCGACAGCGAGAAGTATTTTGTCGGCGCCATTTTGGCTGATGGATGGGTGGTCGAACGTATTGAGGACAGCCGTGTGCTGCTGAGCAGGAATGGCCGCATTGCTGCTCTCCAATATTGAAAGCTCGCAGGCCCCATCAAGCAGCACTCTATGGCCAGCCAAACATCCTGTCGCGCTCGGTGCTGACAAGCTGGCTGCGTTGGAAACATTTGCTGCCCAGCCATTTCGCGCCTGCTTGTGGCTCTCATGCAGGGTCACGCGCTGGCCAAGGCTGAGGCGCCTTCGGAGTTCGAAAGCCACGTTTCATGGCGTAACAGCAGAGTAAGTCTCAACCGATTGCAAAGGTGTCTCGATGGCCAACGTCCTGCGTGACTTCATCAAGCGTGCGCCGGCCAGCCCGGATTTAATGGTTGCGTTGATGCTGCTTCTGGCTGTCGCGATGATGGTCATGCCTATCCCGGTCGTGGTGGTCGACGCCCTGATAGGATTCAATATGGGGTTGGCCATACTGCTGATGATGGTTGCCCTGTATGTCAGTACTCCACTTGATTTTTCCTCTTTGCCCGGCGTTATTTTGATTTCCACTGTATTCCGTCTCGCGCTCACGGTCGCAACGACGCGACTGATCCTGGCCGAGGGGGAGGCCGGCAGCATTATTCATACTTTTGGCGATTTCGTCATTTCAGGCAATATCGTGGTGGGTTTCGTCATATTTCTGGTCGTCACCATGGTGCAATTCATGGTCCTCGCGAAGGGTGCCGAACGGGTGGCAGAAGTGGCGGCGCGTTTCACGCTGGATGCTCTGCCGGGCAAGCAAATGGCGGTCGACGCAGAGCTACGCAACGGCCACATCGATGCCAACGAATCCCGCCGGCGGCGCGCCGAATTGGAGAAGGAAAGCCAACTCTATGGCGCGATGGACGGCGCGATGAAATTTGTGAAGGGCGATTCCATCGCCGGGCTGGTGGTTATCTGCATCAACATGCTGGGTGGAATTTCGATCGGCCTGCTCTCCAAGGGCATGTCCTTCGGCGAGGTACTGCATCACTACACTCTGCTGACGATAGGCGATGCATTGATATCGCAGATTCCGGCCCTTCTGCTCTCCATTACTGCGGCGACCATCGTCACCCGTGTGACTGGGACGGCGAGGATCAACCTCGGTACAGAAATGGTCAGTCAGCTCACGGCCAGCACTCGAGCCTTGCGACTGGCGGCCGGCGTCCTGGTTGTAATGGGGTTCGTTCCTGGGTTTCCCCTCCCCGTCTTTCTGATGCTGGCCGCAGTGTTCGCTGCGGTAAGCATTGTCAAGGCTGATGTGCTGGGCGCCGGCACTGCCGATGCGAAAGGTGGAACTGCAGCGGAGCCTAAGCAAGCCGCGCCTGCGAAGGAATTCCCGATCGCATTTTTTCTAGCGCCAGATCTTATGCAGGCGGTCGATCAAGCCGAATTGCAAAAACATATTGGGCGCGTTTCGCTCCTGGTCACAGCCGATCTGGGCATTATCGTTCCTCGCATCCCTGTCTTGGTTGACGAGCAGCTGCCTGAATCGCAATTCCGAATTGATGTCGAGGGCGTGCCAGTCGAACAGGACGCCTTAGATCCAAACCAGATGGCGCTCCGAGCCGATGTAGCGCACGTCGACTCGAGCGGTGTCCCCCTTAGACGTGAGCCGAAAACGGACAGACTCCCGGTTGAACATACCCCTGCAAAGGCCCTTACGGGCGCCGGCACGGAGCATAGGGCTCCCGGCGAACTCCTCGCCTTGCGCGTCCATGCAGCGTTGACCCGCTACGCACCGCGATTGGTGGGCATCCAAGAGACCCGACATTTCCTGGGCCGAATGGAGCAGGAATATTCTGAGCTTGTGAAAGAGGTGCTACGCACGACGCCGATTCCTCGGATTGCCGATGTTCTGCGCCGCCTCCTGGAGGAAGGTATCCCAATCCGCCACACCCGTCTCGTGTTGGAGGCATTGGCCGAATGGAGCGAGCGTGAGCAGAACGTTGCCCTGCTGACGGAATATGTCCGTTCTGGTTTGAAGCGACAGATCTGCCACCGCCATGCCAACACGGAGGGCATCGTGTCCGCCCTGGTCGTCGAGCGCGAGAGCGAGGATGTGATGCGTGGCGCGGTTCGAGATTCGGATGCAGGCCCCTATCTCGCACTGGAGGATCGGCAAAGCGAAGCGATGCTATCACAGATACGTCAGGTCCTTTCGAACGCAGAACCGGGTCAAACCCGCCCTATTCTGTTGACGTCGATGGATGTCCGACGTTTCGTCCGCGGCTTTCTGACGCGAAACGGGGTTGATCTCGCCGTGCTGTCTTATCAAGACCTCGCCTCCGACTTTACAATTCGCCCCGCAGGATCCGTCACACTCCCGCACGGATCGAACAGCGGATTGTTAGAGTAGTCCCACCTTTCCTAACTGAACGCCACGCGCCTCCCCGATAACTGAGAGATAACATGAATAGTAATACAGTTTCTCCATCGCCTATGTTTCTGCGCCGGAACTCACTTCTTTTTGCCGTACTCGCCATTCTGCCTTTGGGCGGTTGCGCCAGCTGGCAAAAGCCGGCTCTTTCCGTGCAGGAGACATCTTCCCCCGAGTTGCTCAGCGCCGATCAAATCGATCCGGCTATGCGCGAACGCATTTTGCGCGAAGTTGGTCAGGATGTTCAAGAGCGGGCTTTGCGGGATGAGGTGAAGCAGCACCCGGACAATGTTGATGCGGCGATACGACTTACAAATGCCTTGGTGGGCCAGAAGCGCCCGCACGAAGCGGTTGAGGTGCTCGACAGCGTCTTGGTTGCAGCCCCAGGAAACGTACGTGCATTGAATGCGAAGGGCGTGATTTTGGACATTGAGGGGCGGCATGACGCGGCACAGGCCCTGTATCGGCGAGCTCTCGAAAACGAGCCAGGCAATCAGATGGTGCAGCATAACTTCAATCTGTCGCTTGCCTTTAACGGCAAGTCCGAACAACCAAGGTTAGCACGATCGCAATAGGTGGGCACAGTGCATGCGCAGCCTGTTCCCCGGCTCGAACACGCGCTCGGCTCCCATCATAGATGGCCCCCTGAAGAGAGCCATATCTATGCAAAACAGTTGCTCCAGATCTGGCCGGCAGAGATCGGCAGGAGAGCCGGATGACATCACGCGGCCACCCGCAAGGCCACCCGCCTCGCTTCGTTGCCAGAGCGCCCTCTCCCTCGCCGGTCACCGTCTCGCAATGCGGCGACCTGGCTTAAGGCGGTCGACCGAGCGCCCGATGCAGTAGCCATGAATACGTAACGCAGCGATGGACCCGCCGGATCGTGTCGCGCTTGTGCTGGCCGTCCCTGCCATTACAGCACGGTGATTGTAGCTGGATCATATTCTAGAGGCATCGATGGTGTGGATGCCTTCGATCCAAACAATCGATTTGTTGAATTCGTCCGCCTGAGGAAATTAGCTGCGGCGATCCGACTTCCGACGCCTGCAGGCGCAAAACCAACAGCGTGAGCGCTGCGGGTCCGGAGGCAGGCTGCAAAGTGCAATCACCAGCGCTGATAAGCGGCAAGTGAAGAATGTATCGCTCGGGCAACTCCTGTGTTGTGCACGGTTGCCCCGCGAGGTGAACTGTAGCAGCTTGGCAGCTCAGCGTTCACGAAAGGAGAAAAGATTTGGGGCCAAGCAAAGACCGGCTTTTTTGATTGTCTTGCTGTATCGCTATGGTGGGGCGGGCGCGACCGCTCCCATAATTCAATACGCTGCCTTTAGCGATGGACGATGACGGGATGCGTCGCCGAGACTTCAATGGTGGAGGAGCAGCGCACCCGTCGATCCATTTGCTTTCAGCGGCAACCGCCACTATGAAGCGACACTTCGCCCAACTGTGTTTCAAGCTGCCCGGAGAAGTTTATGACAGAAGAACCCCACAAGACCGACATCCTCATCGAGCTCACTGCCGATGTTGTATCAGCCTACGTCTCCAACAACCCCGTCCCGGCGGGGGAGCTTCCTGCCCTGATCGCCCAAGTGCACGGGGCTCTAAACGGCACGGCTGGACTCATACCGGCAGAAGAGCCTGTGCCTGTAAAAAAACCTGCTGTCCCGATCAAAAAGTCGATCGAACCGGACTACATCATTAGCCTTGAAGACGGCAAGAAATTCAAATCGCTAAAGCGCCATCTGGCGACGCACTATGGTCTGACCCCAGACGAATATCGCGCCAAATGGGGTCTGCCGTCGGATTATCCCATGGTGGCGCCGAATTACGCCGCTGCGCGCTCCGCCTTGGCCAAGACCATGGGACTCGGCCGCAAACCGAAAGAGCCGGAAGCCCCAGCCACGGCGCCGGCGAAACGGACCCGCAAGAAGGTCGCAGCCTAAATCCGTATCAACAGTCGTTCGGACGCGCAGCAGCCGTTGGCCCAATCTGCGCGGAATCAAAGGGCGGGGATGAGCCCCGCCTTTCCCGTCCAAGAGCCTCATTTCCAGAGTAATTCATGATGGCTCCAGCAATCCCTGCCGCGGCATTAACTTGCATGCTCCGGCCCGGGTTTCGAGCCGTCAATGCGTTCCGGCGATGACGAACCTTGCCAAGGCTTTCCCGGACCGTTAGCCAGCCTTGCTGAGGCTGCCTGCAGAGGACTTTCCCGTGCGGCGATCCTGTTCCACCTCGTAGTTGATCTTCTGGCCCTCATTAAGGGTCGACAGGCCCGCTCGTTCAACAGCGGAAATGTGGACAAAGACATCCTGACCGCCGTTGTCAGGCTGAATAAAACCAAAACCCTTCGTGCTGTTGAACCACTTCACCGTTCCAGTCGCCATATCCATTCCTTTGTAATAAGTCGCAACTTAGGCAGGCCATTCACGCCAGCCTGATTTGTACACGAGACTTTAGGCGCATCAAAATCGGAAAATTGCAAGGCCCACTCGATCGCCTGATCTCCAGCAGCAACTGCAACATATGCGAGGCGCGTGCCAGACGAGGCGTATGCCAGACGTTTCGTCGTGCGCTGTCGCTCGAACGTTGACAGAAACAATGACACACCTTGCAAACTCGGCACATCTTGTGGACGTGCTCGGGTCGCTTCTCGACTGCGATACCCGCTCCTGACCGGGTATCGTCGGCCAAAATGAGAGTTTTTGTCATGTGCCGCCAGACCGAAAGATCAGGCGCGCAGCGACCTGCACATTCAAACCGGAACCCGCGAACCTCGATTAGCTTCTGCCTGCTCCGAAGGGCGGTAGCCTGCTCTGAGGCGGGCCACTGTCGGGTTGAAAACCAACTGTCGGGTTCGGAACCCCAGATTGTCGGCAAGGTACGCGCCGCCCACTGGTTGGCCAAAGGGGCACTGGCTCCTGATCCTGCCGCCATGCTCGCCCGATCTCAACCCGATCAAGACAGGTCTGCTCAAAACTCAAGGCGCGGCTGCGGAAGAAGGCGGCCAAAACTTTCGACGCTCTCTGCGGAACTCTCGGCGATATCTGCCAGCTGTAGGAGCCAAATCAAAAACCATTAATTGCGACAGGTGATTTTATGACATTCATTGCGAAGAGGCCAGAATGAACAGCGGAAGAGAGTAGCAGCTCTCTGGTCGCGGCGAGGTGGATCGTCGACACGATCGGCACCTGGCCCGTGCGGGGATCGCACCGCAGCCAGCACCAGAGCCAGACCTTGACCGCTTGCCTTGCTCAGGCGCCACAACAACGAGTGGCTGGAAGCAGATCCACGTGAACTCAGCGATATCGATCAGACGATGCTTACCCTCATGAAAGCCGATCCCGACGCTGTCCAGCGCCGCGAAATCCTGACCAGCATATGGCGCATCGGATGCCACCGCCTGCACACTCACCATCGACATGCCGGAACTCGGAACCAAAGGCCGCAAGCCTCGCCGGCCTCGGCAAAATGGAGCGGCCGCGCCTTCATCCGGGGCGGCCGGGCCAATGTTCGCCAGGCCCTCTACATGCCCGGCCCTTCGCCCTGCGCTTCAACCCCGACCTCAAGGCAAAATACCAGGCGCTAAAGGCGGCAGGCAAACCCGCAAAGGTCATCATCTTGTTGCGAAAGCTCCTCATCCTAGCAAACGCTCTCCTCAAGGCGCAGCGAAAATGGCCCCTAAAACCCTTGACCGAAACGGATACCTTAGCCTTTCAGGTGAGGCGGGCCGAGATAGACCAACCGCGGGTTTAACTTCGCGAGTTTAAGCTGATTATGCCGATGCAACTCTAGCGCCTGCGCGACCGTTTTAGCTTCCATCAACAAGGCGGCAGGCTGGGAGGAAGTACCCTCCCCTGCCGCGAACAAGCTTTGGACAAAGCCCCACCTTGTCCGTAATGTGATCGGGAGGCCGGGGCGCGGCGGTGCTCAGCGGATGTGACGCGCGAGATCTGCGACCCTACCCATCAGCACTTCCATCGGTCCTCGCTGGAAGATGCGCAGCCAAAGCACCGCAAAAGTGCTGATAACCACAACGAAGCCAAAGAGCGTGGACAGGCTCTCGTCTTTGAAAATGTTTATCTTCATAAGATAGGCTATTCCCGCAATGTGCAGCACATAGGCCGTCAAAGACATCGAGCCGACTGCGATTATTGGCCAGACCAGCTTTCGCAGACGCGGGAGCGCATCCACAGCGAGCATGCAAGCCGCCAAGATGATCATTGCGCAACCGGTGCTGCCCACGATCGAAAGCGTCGTTTCGCTATGAGGTGCGGCTATCCATGACGACTTGACTATAAATGACGACTTGGAAGGCTCAAAAGCGCCGTCAACGTCAGACCACCACAAGGAGGTTTCAGTCAAAGCGCGGGAACTCAGCGCGAGCAAGGATCCCCCATGGCCCAACACGGCCAGCGCGACCCCCGCCAGACCAAGGCGCCAATGCGCTGCTAGCGTATTAAGATTAAGGCGCGCGATGGCCATGCCAGCGATGAGGAAAGGAACCCAGGTCACCGCGGGATAGTAGCCGTTGACCATGAGGTTGAAGACCGGGTCGAGGAGGTTGGGGGCAACCGACAGAAGGGAGGAACGGACTTGCGGGAGAACTAATGCCGTAGCGGCAGCGATCAAGCCCAGCTGATATGCGCTGAGCCGATGGAGCGGCAATACCAACAAGAAGCAAATTCCGTAGTATTCTAGGATGACTTCGACCTGGGTACCGAGGCAGCCCAGGATTGAGCCAAGCGCGAGCAAAACAAGGGCACGAATTGCGACTCTGGCGATGGCCTGTCTACCGGCTATCCCCGACTTCGGCGCCTTGCGACCTGTAATCAGGAGGATTGAAAAACCGGCCAATACGGCAAACAGGGCCGACGGCCGCCCATGGGTTAGTTCCATCAGAAACCCGACTAGTCCTCCTTCGCCGGGGTCGGGACCGAGATGGGCGGCATACATCCCGAAGACAGCCAGGCCCCGAGCGAGGTCGATGCCGACCAGCCGATCTACTACCGACCCATTCCTAGCGTCGGCAACCGGTGCCTTCATTACCATGGTAGATTCCCTTGTTGGGTGTGTGGATCGCGGGAGCCGCGATAGGAGAGCCGGTCGGCTGCTGCCGTCGCCTCGTGAAAGGGTTCAAAACATCGCGCCATCTGGCGCATCGAGCCGGCGACAGAGCTGTTCAGCCATTAGCCTGGGGTAAGAACAACAGATCGGCTCACAAAGCCTGTGTCACGGACCTGAAAAGTGGTGTCGCGGAACCGTCGTTTTTTGCATGATGGCTAAGCCGAGAGATCCACTGCACCGACGAGAGACTCAGCGACGTTAGATATCCGATCAGTACGCCGCGGCTCCGCCGGTGACGATCACCCCGGGTGTCAAGGCCAGGGCGTAAACCTGCCATAATCTGTGGTAGTGCGCCCGCGACCAATCCGTTCGACAAAGCTCGGCGCATGGTCGAGCCAATCATATTCTTCCATGTGGCTGTTGCCTGAAAAACCGAAGACGCCGTTCGCTGGTCCAGCTCCAGACCTCGGCCTGCGTCGGTCATTAGAACCGGCGCGCCTGTTTCCCAAATCAATTTGCTGATGCAGCCGCCGGGGGTCACATTGAGCAAAAGTGCCGAGTTCAGGACGGGTTTCATAGGGGCTCTTCGTTTGGCTTTGTTAACGACCCCTTTCTTGCAAGTTGTAGCTGACAGCAGCCTGAAAGCTCCCCAAATAATTCGCTGCCGCCGGTTCAGCCTATTGTCAGCTTCGACCAATAAGATGGGAGCCTTGCCCTCATACCGGAGCTCGGCAGCATGATGCGAATACTGCTCACTGAAGACGATAAGGACCTTGGAAGTGCTATGCACGATCATTTGGTGGCTGGTGGCCACGCGGTCGACTGGGCCAAGAACCTGTCCGAAGCGCGCGATTATGCAGCTGTGGTCGGCTACGACCTTATTTTGCTCGACGTTCACCTGCCGGACGGCAATGGGATCGACTATCTGCGGGAGCTGATCAAGGAACTTGAATCGGCACCGGTCATCATTCTGACAGCCTGCGATCGGATTTCGCATCGCATCGAGGGCTTCAACGCTGGAGCCGACGACTATTTGGTCAAGCCGTTCGATCTGGGGGAACTCTCAGCGCGTATCCATGCAGTGGCACGTCGCCATGGGCATTTTCCGGAGCCGCAATTTTCGGTTGGGACGCTTTCCATACAGGCAGCCGAGCGACGCCTCTTCCGCGACGGGCAGGAGGTCTACCTGACTTGACGCGGATGGGCGGTGCTCGACTACCGTCTGCCCCAGCCCTGCACGGTCGTTTCAAAAGGGAAGATCGTGGACGCGCTTTTCGGCAGACGGCGCTGATTCATACTCTAAAAGAAAATTCGGCTTCCAGTTGCCTTGGCCATGACTTTCCTTCCCGAGAGATGGGTGACAGTTCATTCCGGATAGATGGGTTACACTTTCGGCCCTTTGCAAGGAGAGCAAGGTGCCTTGGAAGGAGTGTAACGTCATGGAAGAGCGGCTGAAGTTCGTCGCCCGGCTGCTGGACGCGAGAAGATGGCGGTGCTTTGCCGGGAGTTCGATATCTCGCGCAAGACCGGCTACAAGATCCTCACGCGCTACAACGACAGCGGCCTGGAGGGCTGACGGACCGATCGCGGCGGCCCTATCGCCACGCCAATCAGCTTCCGTTTCAAATCGAGAAGCTGATTGTGCGCCTCAAGCAAGACAAGCCGACATGGGGTGCGCCGAAGATACGCGAGCGGC
>NZ_RZQA01000049.1:0-14469 GCF_004022915.1 Mesorhizobium sp. M7A.F.Ca.US.006.04.2.1 | reverse complement strand
GGTATGGCGTCGGCTATATCGTCGGCATCCTGTTCGCCTGGTGGTATGCCAAGCGGCTCGCCGCCAATGCCAGGCTGTGGCCGAACGGCGTCCTGCCGATGAAGCCGGAGGATCTCGACGATTTCATCGTCTGGGCGGCCATCGGCGTCGTGCTCGGAGGCCGCACCGGCTATGTGCTCTTCTATGATCTGGCGCGCTACATCGCGCACCCGCTCGATATCTTCGCCGTGTGGCAGGGCGGGATGTCGTTCCATGGCGGCCTGCTCGGCGTCATCCTCGCCATGACGCTGTTTTCCATCAAGCGCGGCATCCGCACCTGGTCGCTGTTCGATGTCGTGGCGGCCGGCGTGCCGGTCGGCCTTGGCCTGGTGCGCGTCGCCAACTTCATCAATTCCGAACTGTGGGGCCGACCAACCGACGTGCCCTGGGCGTTCGAGTTTCCCAATGGCGGGCCGTTTGCCCGTCATCCGAGCCAGCTTTACGAGGCGCTGCTCGAGGGTGTGGTGCTGTTCCTTGTGCTGCGCATTCTCACCCATTCGCGCCTCAGGCTGAAGACGCCGCGCTTCGTCGGCGGCGCCTTCATCTGCGGCTACGGCCTGTCGCGCATCTTCGTCGAGTTCTTCCGCGAGCCTGACCAGCAGCTCGGCTATCTCCTCGGCACCAACTGGCTGACCATGGGCATGATCCTTTCTACCCCGATGGTGCTGGCCGGCATCTGGGCGATGCTGACCGCCAAGCCGGTGGCACAGCCGCAGCCGGCATGACACGGCTGAAGACCCGCATCGTCGACCTGATCGAGGCCCTTGGGCCGCTTCCCGTCAACGAGTACATGGCGCTCTGCCTGTTCGACCCGGCGGACGGCTACTACACGACGCGCGAGCCCTTTGGTGCGGGCGGCGACTTCATCACCGCGCCGGAGATCAGCCAGATGTTCGGCGAACTGGTCGCGGTCTGGGTGTACCAGGTCTGGGCAGCGAGCGGCCGGCCACTGCCGGTCACCATCGCCGAGATCGGACCCGGCCGCGGCACGCTGATGAAGGACATGCTGCGCACGCTGTCGCGGCTCGATCCTGACCTGGCCAACGGCGCCACCTTCGCCATGATCGAGACAAGCCCGCGCCTGACCGAGGTGCAAAAAAAGACGCTTGGCGTCACACCCTTCGCGGTTGGCTGGCACGAAACCATCGAGACCTTGCCGCAACAATCGCTGTTCATCGTCGGCAACGAACTGTTCGACGCGGTGCCCATCTGCCAGTTCATCCGCGCCGGCGCCGGCTGGCGCGAGCGCATGGTCGGCCTCGACGAGACCAACGATCTTTGCTTCTTCGCCGGCGCCGGCTCGGTCGACCCGATGCTGCTGCCCGCCGATGCCGCTGACGCGCCGCAAGGTGCGATCGCCGAAGTGGCGCCTGCCCGCACCGCGCTCATGGCAACAATCGCCGAGCGCATATCCAGGCATGGCGGCGCCGGCCTGTTTCTCGACTACGGCCATCTCCAGCCGGGTGTCGGCGACACGCTGCAGGCCTTGCGCAGCCACGATCACGAAGATGTGCTGGCCAATCCCGGTGAGGCCGACCTCACCTCCCACGTCGATTTCGCCGCCCTTGCCGCGATCGCGCGTGCACATGGCCTCGAAGCCCATCTCACGACACAGGGCGACTTCCTGCTCGGCATGGGCATCCTCGAGCGCGCCGGCCGCCTTGGCGCCGATGCCGGCCAGGCGGCGCGCGAAAGGATCGCCGGCGACGTCGAGCGCCTCGCCGGGCCGCAAGCCATGGGCGGGCTGTTCAAGGTGCTTGCGGTGCTGCCTCGCGGCGTGGCGGTTCGGCCCTTTGCCGAGGCGGATTGACTTTTTACCGCCGCCCCTCCCAATCTCCCGTCCGCGCTTTGCAGCCTGTTCTCGACCAAGCACCTTCTTCTTGACGAAACCGCCCACACGGACAACAACGCCCGCATGCTGAATCAGACCAAACCGGATCCCGTTCGGTCGCCGCTGCTGGACAAGGCGCAGGCACAAGGCATCCGCCACGGCTATTTCACCCGCGTCGGCGGTGTTTCCGGCGGCATCTATCAGGGCCTCAACATCGGCACCGGATCGAATGACGACCAGGCGCTGGTTGCCGAGAACCGCAGCCGCGTCGCTGCCTGGATGGGCGTGCCGGCAAGCCATCTGTTGACCGCCTGGCAAATCCATTCGCCCGATGTCGTCATCGCCAGGGAGCCCTTTGCCGGCGAGCGCCCCAAGGCGGACGCTATCGTTACCGACCGGCCGGGCATCGCCATCGGCGCCTCGACCGCCGATTGCGGTCCCGTGCTGTTCGCTGATGCGCAGGCGCGCATCATCGGCGCCGCGCATGCCGGCTGGAAAGGCGCGTTCACCGGCGTGCTCGAAAACACCATCCTGGCGATGGAAAGCCTCGGCGCCCGGCGCCAAAACATCGTCGCCGTGCTAGGCCCCTCCATCGGCCCGCGAAACTACGAGGTCGGCCCGGAATTCGTCGCCCGCTTTGTCGAAGCCGACGCCGAAAACATCCTCTATTTCGCTCCGTCCGCCAATGCCGGCCATGCGATGTTCGACCTCAACCGCTACACGGTTGACCGGCTGGCCAAGGCAGGCGTGACGGCTGAGGGCCTAGACCGCTGCACTTACGCTGAGGAAGGCCTGTTCTACTCCTATCGGCGCACCACGCATCGCAAGGAGCCCGATTACGGCCGGCAGGTTTCGGCAATTGTCTTGGAGAGGGAATAATGGCGCTGCATTTTGAACGATCTGAATTTGACGCGCGGCGCGACCGGCTGATCATCGAGATGGCCGAAAAGAAGCTCGACGCCATCCTGCTGTTCGCGCAGGAAAGCATGTATTGGCTGACCGGCTACGACACGTTCGGCTTCTGCTTCTTCCAGTGCCTGGTGGTCAAGGCCGACGGTTCGATGGTGCTTCTGACCCGCTCGGCCGACCTGCGCCAGGCGCGTCAGACCTCGATTATCGACAACATCGTCTTGTGGACCGACCGCAACGGCGCCAATCCTGCGGTCGACCTGCGCAATCTGCTCAACGAACTCGACCTGCTCGGCGCCCGCATCGGTGTCGAATATGACACCCACGGCCTGACCGCCTTCAACGGCCGCCGCCTGGACGAGCAGTTGCAGACCTTCGGCCAGATCGCCGATGCGTCCGGCATTGTCGGCCGGCTGCGCCTGTTCAAGAGCCCGGCCGAGATAGCCAAGGCCGAGAAGGCCGCCAATCTCTCCGACGATGCGCTCGACGCGGCACTGCCGCTGATCAAGCAAGGCGGCGACGAAGCTCTGATCCTGGCCGCCATGCAGGGCGCGATCTTCGCCGGCGGCGGCGACTATCCGGCCAACGAGTTCATCATCGGCTCCGGCGTCGATGCGCTGCTGTGCCGCTATAAGGCCGGCCGCCGCAAGCTCACCAAGAACGACCAGCTGACGCTCGAATGGGCCGGCGTCTTCAACCACTACCATGCGCCGATGATGCGCACGGTGCTGACCGGCAAGGTGTCGAAGCGCCATCAGGAACTGTTCGACGCCGCCCGCGCAGCACTCCTGGCTGTCGAGAAGGCGATGATGCCGGGCAACAGCTTCGGCGACGTCTTCGATGCGCATGCCCGCACCATGGAGGCACACGGCCTGACCAAGCACCGGCTGAACGCCTGCGGCTATTCGGTCGGCGCCCGCTTCACCCCGTCCTGGATGGACATGCCGATGTTCTACCAGGGCAATCCCGAACCGATCGCGCCCAACATGACGCTGTTCGCCCATATGATCATCATGGACTCCGACACCGAGACGGCGATGACGCTTGGCCGCACCTACCTGACCACCGAATCCCAGCCCAGGCCGCTGTCCCGCCATGATCTCGACTTGATCGTAAAGTGAATCCACAGTGGGAGGCGTTCTTCGCCAAGGAGTTAGAAGGCAAATGAGACGATCGCATGTGACGACCGTGTCATTGCTTGTGGCATTGGCTCTTGCCGCCTGCACCAACGCAAAGGACGTGCTCGAACCGTCGGCGATCACCCCGCCGGCGACGTCGACCCAGACGCTGCCCGCAACGTCAGGCAACACGGCGGCAACGGTTCCGGCCGGACCCGCCACCAGCACGTCTGGCGCTCCCGCAACCGCCGCCGCACCGGTCACATCAGCCCAAAGCGCTGCCATCCTGTCGAAGACCCGCTTGCAGATCGCGCCGATCGTAGGCGCTTCGGTGGAAGCTGCGACACCTCTGACGGCGGAGTTGCAGACCCGTGCCAGGCAGCGCGGCATCACTCTCGCCGGCAGCGCCGACCAGACCGTGACACATGTGCTGAAGGGCTATTTCTCGACGATGTCCGAAGGCGCCGACACCACCGTCATCTATGTCTGGGACGTCTATGACCCCGCTGGCAACCGGCTGCACCGCATCAATGGCCAGCAGAAGGCTCCGTCGGTCAATTCCGGCGCCAGCGCGGGCGGCGACAGCTGGAAGGGGATCTCGCCGGCCACCATGCAGGCGATCGCCGACCAGACCATCGACCAGTTCGCCGCCTGGCTCGGCGGCAAGGCGGGCTAGAGGCATCGGACCCCAAAGTGGAGACGGTTTTGGGAAAATCCGATGCCCAATGAGAAGAAGAACCAGCACAAGTCCCCTGCTCCCTGTTGCAGTCCGGCGATGGCGCGGAGCTTTCTTGAGTTTAGCCGGCGGATTCCCGATCTCGGCGCTTGCAATACCAGCGCGGGCCGCTAAAAGCCCGGTTAAAGGGCGCAAGCGAGTCCGTCAGGCCTCATCATCCTCCACCAGGAACCGTGCATGAAACTCTTCGCGGGCAATTCCAACAGGGTGCTGGCCGAAGCAGTCGCCCGGTACCTCAACGTCCCGCTGGGCAAAGCCACGGTCAGGCGCTTCGCCGACCAGGAAATCTTCGTCGAAATCCAGGAAAACGTGCGCGGCGAGGATGTCTTCATCCTGCAGTCGACCTCGTTTCCGACCAACGATCATTTGATGGAATTGCTCATCATGATCGATGCCTTCATGCGCTCCTCGGCCAAGCGCATCACGGCGGTCATCCCTTATTTCGGCTACGCCAGGCAGGACCGCCGCGCCTCCGGCCGCACGCCGATCTCGGCCAAGCTGGTTGCCAACATGATCACCCGCGCCGGCGTCGACCGCGTTCTGACGCTCGACCTGCATGCCGGCCAGATCCAGGGCTTCTTCGACATCCCGACCGACAATCTGTTTTCCGTGCCGGTCATGGCCCGCGACGTGAAGGCCAAATACAAGCAACTCGGCAACGTCGTGGTGGTTTCGCCCGACATTGGCGGCGTGGTCCGCGCTCGTGCGCTGGCCAAGCGCTTCGATGCGCAACTGGCCATCGTCGACAAGCGCCGCGAACGGCCGGGCGAATCGGAAGTGATGAACATCATCGGCGCGGTCGCCGGCAAGGATTGCCTGCTGATCGACGACATCGTCGATTCCGGCGGCACGCTGTGCAATGCCGCCGATGCACTGCTGGCCAACGGCGCCACCAGCGTCACCGCCTATATCACCCACGGCGTGCTGTCGGGCGGTGCCGTTGCCCGCATCAGCGGCTCGAAGCTGCAGGAACTGGTGATCACCGATTCCATCCAGCCGACCCAGGGCGTGCTCGACGCGCCCAACATCCGCGTCATCTCGATCGCCGACCTGATGGGCGAAGCCATCTCGCGCACGGCGACTGAGGAATCGGTGTCGAGCCTGTTCGACTAAACCCGCCTGCCCTTAAGGCGCGGAGCTTTCCAACCGAACCGGGCCGATCAGGCGACGAGCGACCTCGACGTTCTCGCGTGCGCCGCGCATATAGCCGCGCGGCGAGGTCCCCAGCATGCGCTTGAACATGGTGATGAAGGCCGGCACGCTGTCATAGCCGAGATCAAGCGCCACCCTGGTGATCGGCTCGCCGTCCGCCAGCCTGGGCAGCGCCGCGAACAGGCAGGCCTGCTGGCGCCATGTCGACAGCGACAGGCCGGTCTGGCGCTGGAAGGCGCGCGT
Organism: Mesorhizobium sp. M7A.F.Ca.US.006.04.2.1; assembly: GCF_004022915.1. Classification (NCBI taxonomy): domain Bacteria; kingdom Pseudomonadati; phylum Pseudomonadota; class Alphaproteobacteria; order Hyphomicrobiales; family Phyllobacteriaceae; genus Mesorhizobium; species Mesorhizobium sp. M7A.F.Ca.US.006.04.2.1. The sequence goes on along the minus strand of NZ_RZQA01000049.1, from coordinate 8,441 downwards.
GAAGGAACGGCGGCTCATGCCGGCTGCATCGGCCCACTCGTCGATGGTCGCATGCGGCGACGGTGCTGCGACGAAGCGTCGGCACAGCGCCGACAATCTTGGATCGGACGGAAATGGCAGCCCGAGAGGCCGTTCCGGCAAGGTCGGGATTTCGTGCAGCAAAAGGTTCATGATCAGCCCACCGCGTCCTTCCAGAACGCCGCCTTGCGGGAGCTTCTCCGATTCCACGATCAGGCTGTGCATCAGGTCGGTGACGCCCACAACGCGCAAGCCTTCGGGCAGCCCCGGGATCGCCTGTGGCATGACATAAACCGAACGCATCGAGACGTCGCCCAGCATCTCGACGGAATGCTCGGTGCCGGCTGGAATCCACATCGCGTGGTCGGGCGGCACCATCCAGCGCCCGTAGCGTGTCGTCACCAGCACCACACCGACAAGCGCATGCAAGAGCTGGCTGCGGCTGTGGCGGTGCTGTGGCACGCGGTAGCCGTCAGGATATTCGGTCGGCAATGCCACCGCCGGCCCGGCCACTTGCTCAAGCCACTGCCAGCGGCTCTCGTGCAACTGGCCGAGATTGGCATTGCCAGCGTGAAAGACTTCTTTGCCGTGCGGCATCTAGTTATGGCCCAGTTGCGAAACTATTGGACCAAACCACGAAAGAAGTCGTCTCGCAAGCGGCTTATAAGGCACCGTCCCTAGGGTGGCCGCAAGGAGCGTCCGCCAGTTGCCTGCGGGCGTGCCCGCCAAAAAGACCACGGAGCCTACCTTGACCGATACGACAGCAGCCAGCGTCGCCCCACCGGCGAGCGCCAGTCACGCCTCAGCCCAGGCGACGGCCTTCACGGTCATCCTGGCGGTGAGCTTCTGCCACTGCATCAACGACATCATGCAGTCGCTGCTATCGGCCATTTACCCGCTCCTGAAAGAGAATTATGGCCTCGATTTCTGGCAGATCGGCTTGTTGACCTTCACTTTCCAGGTGACCGCATCCTTGCTGCAGCCGCTGATCGGCATGATCACCGACAAGCGGCCGATGCCCTATTCGCTGCCCTACGGCATGGCGTCGTCGCTGATCGGCCTGATCGTGCTCGCCTATGCCGGGCATTATTCGCTGCTGCTGATCGGCGCCTCGCTGATCGGCATCGGCTCGGCGATCTTCCACCCGGAATCCTCGCGCATCGCCCGCTTCGCTTCCGGCGGCCGCTTCGGCCTGGCGCAGTCGCTGTTCCAGGTGGGCGGCAATTTCGGCCAGTCCATGGGGCCGCTGCTGGCGGCCTTCATCGTCGTGCCGTTCGGCCAGACCAGCATTTCCTGGTTCGCCGTCGGCTCGCTGATCGGCATCATCGTTTTGTGGCAGGTCGGCGGCTGGTACAGCCGGCTGCGTGCCGCGCAGGGCACCCGCAAGGCGGCGAGCTTCGTTTCGCCCTTCCCGCGCCGCAAGGTGATGAATGCATTGATCGTGCTGACACTGCTGGTGCTGAGCAAGAATGCCTACATCGCCAGCCTCGCCAGCTACTACACCTTCTATTCCATGCATAAGTTCGGCGTTTCTGTGCAGATGAGCCAGGTCATGCTGTTCCTGTTCCTCGGTGCCTCGGCGCTGGGCATCCTGCTCGGCGGCCCGTTCGGCGACCGCTACGGGCAAAAGGCGATGATCTGGTTCTCCATCGTCGGCGTGCTGCCCTTCACGCTCGCCCTGCCCTACGCCAATCTGGAATGGACGATGGTGCTGACGGTGCTGATCGGCCTGATCCTCTCCTCGGCGTTCTCCAACATTGTCGTCTTTGCGCAGGAGCTCGTGCCGGGTCGCGTCGGCATGATCGCCGGCATCTTCTTCGGCTTCGCCTTCGGCATGGGCGGCATCGCGGCGGCCGTGCTCGGCGTCGTCGCCGACATGAAGGGCATCGATTTCGTCTTCCAGATCTGCTCCTATTTGCCGTTCCTTGGATTGCTGACCGTGTTCCTGCCCAACATGAAGGAAGCGCGCAAGGCGCAGGCGGCCGCCTAGATCAGGCCTGAAACCCACGCAAGGAAAAGCACCCGCCGGACGGCGGGTGCTTTTTTCGTTCCAACGGCCTATGCTTTGAAGAAGGCCAGCAGGTCGGCATTGACGATGTCTGCATGGGTCGTGGCCATGCCGTGCGGGAAGCCCTTGTAGACCTTGAGCTCGCCCTTCTTGAGCAGCTTGATCGTCAGCAGCGCCGAGTCCGCGATGGGAACGATCTGGTCGTCGTCGCCGTGCATGACCAGCACAGGCACGTCGATCGCCTTCAGATCCTCGGTGAAGTCGGTTTCCGAAAAGGCCTTGATGCAATCATAATGCGCCTTGGTGCCGCCCATCATGCCCTGGCGCCACCAATTGTCGATGACGCCCTGCGATACCTCTGCGCCCGGGCGGTTGAAGCCGTAGAACGGACCTGATGGAACGTCGCGGAAGAACTGGGCGCGATTGGCTGCCTGCGCGGAGCGGAAGCCGTCGAACACTTCGATCGGCAGGCCGCCGGGATTGGCGGCAGTCTTGAGCATGATTGGCGGCACCGCGCCGATCAGCACCGCCTTGGCGACACGGCCGCCGGCGCCATACTTGGCGACATAACGCGCCACTTCGCCGCCGCCGGTCGAATGGCCGACATGGATGGCGTTCTTGAGGTCCAGATGGGCTGCGAGTTCCGCGACGTCGGCGGCATAGGTGTCCATCTCGTTGCCGATATCCGTCTGGGTCGAGCGGCCATGGCCTCGGCGATCATGGGCAATGACACGGTAGCCCTGTGACACGAAGAACAGCATCTGGGCGTCCCAATCGTCGCTGCTCAACGGCCAGCCGTGATGAAAGACGACAGGATGCCCGGTCCCCCAGTCCTTGTAGTAAATCTGCGTTCCGTCCCTGGTGGTGATCGTACCGCTGCCGGAGCCGGGCTTGGTTTGCGAGGTCATCTCAATCTCCTTCTGGTTATTTTCGCGATAAACAATATCGCGATAACGACATAGCTAACGCGGCCTAAAACCCTTGTCCACACAAATATGTATCGCGATATCATTTTTCGTGGTATCGAAATGATGCCCACATTGGCAAAAGGAATGCGCCGTGCCTCTCCCGTTGGACAATCAGCTCTGTTTCACGCTCTATGCCACCAGCATGGCGATCAACCGCACCTACAAGCCGATGCTGGACGAGATGGGCATCACCTATCCGCAGTACCTGGTGTTGAACGCGCTTGGAGAGGCCGACGGCATGTCGGTCGGCACCATCGCCCATCGGCTCGCTTTGGAATCGAGCACCGTCACGCCGCTGGTGAAGCGAATGGAGCAGGCCGGGCTGGTGACCCGCCAGCGCAGCCAGACCGACGAACGCCAGGTGCAGGTCGATCTGACATCAGCCGGGCGCGCACTGCTTGTCCAATGCAACTGCCTGAACGAAGCCTTGGTCGAACGCTCGGGCATGACGCTGACTGAGCTCGATGCGCTGAACCGGCAGATCCAGGCGTTACGCGCCGCGTTGACCGGCGACCGCTAGCACGGCTTGACGACGGCTAGCCAAACGTCGGAAGAGGCCACCATCATGCGGACTTAAGCACGGCAAATGGCCGTTTGCGCATGGCTCGCTTTGCCTGGAAACTGACGGCGGGAGCGGGACGGCCGACATGGAAGCCCTGGATCTTGTCTATGCCGAATTCGCGCATAAGGGCCATCTGCTCGTCTGTCTCCACCCCTTCGACCAGGATTTTGTGGCCGCGATTTCGAACCAGGGTGATAATGTCCTGCAGCATCGCCTTGCCGCTCGGAGAGCTGCAGTCATGCAGAAACGAGCGATCGATCTTCACCGTATCGAAATCGATCAGGCGAAGCCACGAAAGGCCCGCAAAGCCGGTCCCGAAATCATCAAGCCAGATCTTGATCCCGAGCAGCTTCAGGTCGCTGATGCAGCGCAGGATGTCGGAGTGCATCTCCATCTCCAGCCCTTCGGTGATCTCGAAGGCCAGCCTGCTGCCTGCGACACCCGTCTCGCCCAGAATGGTCGCGACCGACGTCGCGAAGCCCGGTGTCTTGAGCTGGATCGGGGAGACGTTGACACTGACGACACGGACGTGGTCGTCCGCCAGCAGTTCGGCGCACACTGTCCTTATCGCCCAGCGCCCGAGTTCCAGGATCGCACCGGTCCGTTCGGCGACCGGAATGAACAGGCTCGGCGGAACCGATGTGCCGTCGAGCATCTTGAGGCGCATCAGAGCCTCCACCGCTTCAACCCGGTCCGATTTGACATCCTGGATAGGCTGGTAAACGAGTGAAACGAGATTCTGGCCGATCGCGATCTTCAGCAAAGCCGCAATGTTCTCGCTCTCGTCACTGCTTTGCGGGTCGGTTGGATCGAACAGCCGGGCACAATTTCGGCCGCCGGCTTTTGCCAGATAGAGAGCGCGATCGGCCTCGTGAATGATTTTCTCCAGCTTGGCCCCGGTCTGCGTCCGGGTGAATGCGGCGCCAACGCTTACCGTTACGATCGAGACGCCGTCGCGCCGCAGTTCGTGCGTCAGAGCCAGGTTCTCCACCGTGCTGCAAATGGCTTCCGCAATGTCCAGGATCTGCTCCTTTTTCTCCATGCGAGCCAGGACGATGAACTCTTCGCCGCCATAGCGGCCGATGGAGCCATTATACTGTTTGATCATATCGCTAAGGGCATTGGCGACATGGATCAGGCAGCGGTCGCCTTCCTGATGGCCGTAGCAGTCATTGAACTTCTTGAAGAAGTCCACGTCGATGAGGATCGCCCCAAAGCTGGTGCCGACCTTTTGCCAATCGTTCCAGTAGTCTCGCAGCTTCTCGTCGATCGCGCGCCGGTTCTCCAGACCCGTGAGCGGATCGGTCCGCGACAACCTCAGCAGGGCCTTGCCGCGTTCGGTCGCCTCATTGTGCTGGATCTTGGCTTCCAGGGCGTTCAGGAAGACGTTGTAGCGTTCCTCGTTCAGTTTCCAGTTCACATATGAGGTGAACGTGAAACAAGAAACATAGAAAGCCCCAAATACCATTTTGTATATGAGGGTTGATGGAACAAAGTAATTTACGATATAAAGTATACATAAGATTATTGTCGAGGTTACGATAGAAAGCTTGAAATTGAATGTAAAGAAAAGATTGGCGCTCATCATGAATATGGTCCCAAAGACCATATAGTAAGAGACGCTTTCCTTGTCCGCGCCCATAATCGCCGGACACAGCCAACCAACATAGCCAAAGATGATGGCCCCGGCGCAGGTCACGTCGAGCCATTCCGTCCCGACGCCGTGGCGAAGCTGCGCTTCCAGGATCAAAAGCGCGCTCAAGCCGACCGCGAAGCGCGCCGTGATCGTATAGGCGGCCACATCCGGGATCAGCAGCAGATCCGTTGCCGAAAACAAGAGATAGATCGCAACTGCGATCCAAAGCCCTGGCCTGGCTTCCCCTCTTCGCGTCGCCCGGGCTTCGGTGCGGTAGAGGGCGCGAAGTTCGTCGGCCCCCAGTTCGTAGCGCGGCTCGTACGGCTCAGCATCAACCGTATCGGCCAATGCGGATGACACGTGTTCGTTCATCACAATCGACCCCTTTTGAAAGGGATTTTGTTTTCCGAACTCATTTCCAGCTTCTGCCCCCACGCGGGCCGGCTCCTTGGGACGCGACGGCGATTGCGAACGCCGGGCAAACAAATGCAATCGCGCAAGACAAGTTTCCGTTAACTCGAACCCGGAATCCGGCTCGGAAGCTGATTAACCAACGAACATGGTTGGCGGGAAATTAATCATAAACCTAAAATGCCGTCGGCCCGACATTGGCAAAGGGAGCATTCTACGCAATAAGTTAACCGACTGTTAACTATGGAGTGATGGCGTGCAGACCGTTCTTGATGGCAAAAGCTTGATTACTGCCGAGATGCTCGCCGGCACGCTGCCTCGGGGAAAGATCGAGCATCATGGCGAAGCGTTCGAAACCGCGCGCGCGGAGCTTGCCCTCATTCTCCACGCGACACAGGAGCAGGTCGAACAGGACAAGAACCCGGCCGAGATCGTCGGCCGCTTGCTGTCCTTCCTCAATGGCCTGCATTCCAAGGTTCATCCCGACGTCTGGCATGCGTTGATACCGGTCGCGCAGAACCATCCGATCCTGAAGTATTTTCTCGAGGATCCACTGACGCACTGGTCCTTCACCAAACCCAGGGGCTATTCCGGCGACGCGCAGTTGCTCGACTACATCTATTGTGATCCGCACGTGGCAGAGAGCGTGGCGAACGCCTCGGAGGTCGGCAAAGCACTCTATAGCCATACCCAGAACGTACCGTCATGCGTCGCGGCCCGGGAACGACGCGACCTCCTGACCCGATATGTCGACGAGATCGCGGCCAAGAACGGACCGGAAACCGAGGTTCTGGCGATCGCGGCCGGCCATTTGCGGGAAGCCAATCGTTCGGTCGCCCTGACGGAGGGCCGTCTCAAGCGCTGGGTTGCGCTCGACCAGGATCCCCAGAGCGTTGGGCTGATCTCGCGCGACTTCCAGGGCACCGCCGTCGAAGCCATCGACGGCTCGGTGCGAACCGTGCTCACGCGGGGCCACAAGCTCGGCAAATTCGACTTCATCTACGCCTCCGGCCTTTACGACTACCTCGCCCACAACGTCGCGGTGAAACTCACGAAGACCTGCCTGCAGATGTTGAAGCCGAACGGAACATTCCTGTTCGCCAACTACGCCGAGGGCACCCCCGACGCGGGGTATCGGGAGACGTTCATGGACTGGGTGTTGCTGCTGCGATCGGAGGTCGATATGTGGAACATCGTCAATGCCAGCGTCGACCGCAACACCGTCGAGGCGCAGGTATTCTTCGGCGAGAACCGCAACGTGCTCTATGCCGTCATCGAAAAGCGCGGATAGGGCCGTCTGGGCTGCACCAGGCCGGTCGTGCCTTTGGCTTGCACCTCCGGCCGCCTTCCGCTATAGAGCCGCCACCCGCGTAGACACCCTTGGAGGCAACGCGGCGGAAGGCCGCCTTCCCGCATGATCCCGAAAAGTGGATTCCGGTTTTCGGACCAGATCATGCATGGGTATGTCGGCTTTCGACGTTTACGGTCCAGGCACTCTGCCCACCGTGAGCGCTCCAGAACAAACCGAAAGGAAATGCCATGAGCCACGACACTTACGAGCTCAAGGCCGAAGCACGCGAACAGGTCGGTAAGGGGTCCGCCCGTGCAGTTCGCCGCAACGGTAAAGTGCCTGCAGTAATTTATGGTGACAAGCAGCCTCCCCTGGCTATCGCGCTCACCTACAAGGACATCTACTACAAGATCCATGGCGGCGGGTTCCTGACCACGATCGCCACGATCGATGTCGATGGCAAGAAGATCCAGGTCCTGCCGAAGGACTTCCAGCTCGACCCGGTCAAGGATTTCCCTGTCCATGTCGACTTCCTGCGCATCGGCAAGGACACCGAAGTCAATGTCGACGTGCCTGTCCACTTCATCAACGAGGACAAGTCGCCCGGCATCAAGCGCGGCGGCGTGCTCAACATCGTGCGTCACGAAGTCGAGTTCCACTGCCCGGCCAATGCGATCCCGGAATTCATCACCGTCGATCTCACCGGCGCCAACATTGGCGATTCGATCCACATCTCGGCGGTCAAGCTGCCGGCTGGGGTCAAGCCTGTGATCTCCGACCGCGACTTCACCATCGCGACCATTGCCGGTTCGTCGGCGATGAAGCCGGAGACGGAAGAGACGGCTGAAGCGGCTGCACCTGAAGCGGCTCCTGCCGCCGAAGAGAAGTAACTCTTTCACGCCCGGAGCAGGCGATGCTGCTGTTTGCAGGTCTCGGCAATCCGGGCGCGAAATACGCCGGCAATCGGCACAATGTCGGTTTCATGGCGGCGGACGCAATCGCCCGCCGCCATTCCTTTTCGCCCTGGTCGAAGAAATTTCAGGGCCTGATCGCCGAGGGCTCGCTCGGCGGCGAAAAAGTCGTCCTGATCAAGCCGCAGACCTTCATCAACCTGTCCGGCCAGTCGGTCGGCGAAGCGCTGCGCTTCTACAAGCTCGAGCTTTCCGCGCTCACCGTCTTCTATGACGAGATCGATCTTGCCGAAGGCAAGCTGCGCATAAAGACCGGCGGCGGCGCCGGCGGCCATAACGGCATCCGTTCGATCGATGGCCATGTCGGCAACGCCTATCGCCGCGTACGCATCGGCGTCGGCCATCCAGGCGTCAAGGAAATGGTCCAGCACCATGTGCTCGGCGATTTCGACAAGGCGGACCGCGAATGGCTTGACCCGCTGCTCGACGCGATCGCCGACAACGCCGCCATGATCGCCAAAGGCGACGAATCCGGCTTCATGAACAAAGCCAGTCTCGCCGTCCAGGGCAAGGCCGGGCCGGAGCCCGAAAAATCGGCACCTAAGCAGCCGGCGCAGAAGCAGCAAAGTCACGTCC
>NZ_RZQA01000499.1:0-4855 GCF_004022915.1 Mesorhizobium sp. M7A.F.Ca.US.006.04.2.1 | reverse complement strand
TTCCGTGACTTCGGCGGCGATGTCCTCCAGCTCTGCCTCGACCAGATCCGGCGCGATCTTCAGGAACACCGGCGGCTGGGCGGTTGCCGCGGCGCGCGCGGCCATGACCCGCGACAAGAGCTCGCCAAGCTGCTCACGCGCCTGCATGTTGCGTAGGCCCGGCGTGTTGGGCGAGGAGATGTTGACGGTCAGATAGCTGGCGTATTGCGCAAACCGGGCGGCGCCGCGCTCATAGTCGCCGATGCGGTCGCTGCTGTCCTTGTTGGCGCCGATGTTGACGCCGACGATGCCGCCACGCCCCTTGCGCGCAGCAAGGCGCTTTTCGGCCGCTGCATGGCCTTCATTGTTGAAGCCCAATCGGTTGATCACCGCATCGTCGGCCGTCAGCCGGAAAATGCGCGGCTTCGGATTGCCGGCCTGCGCCAGCGGCGTGATCGTGCCGACCTCGGCAAAGCCGAAGCCCAGGCCAAGCAGCGCGTCGGGCACTTCGGCGTTCTTGTCATAGCCGGCCGCCATGCCGAGCGGATTGGGGAAATCGAGGCCGCAGATGCTGACCGTCAGCCTGTGGTCGCGGATCGCTGGTGCACCAACCGGAACGCCGCATCGCAAGGCCGCGATCGACAGGCCATGCGCGGTTTCCGGATCGAAGGCGAACAGCAGCTTCTGGCCGAGCCGGTCGAGCACGCTCATTGCCCCTCCAGTGCCGGGAACTGGTGCACACCATCGGAGCCAAGCGGCAGTGGCCGGACCCACAGCACAGCCTTGAGGCCGAGCGGACCATAAAGATGCGGAAACAGCGCACCACCGCGCGAGACCTCGTATCTCAGCGCAGCACCCAGGCTGGCGCCGTCGATGGCGACCAGCAGAAGGTCGGTCTGGCCGGCAAAGTGCTTTGCCGCCGTTTCCTTGACCTGCGCCGCCGTGGAGAAGTGGATGAAGCCGTCTGCGACATCAATCGGCGCGCCGGTGAAGCGGCCATGCGTTTCGGCCTCGCGCCAAAGCGCCTGCGGGGTTATCTTGTAGATAATCTGAGACATGGTTGCGCTATAGAGCAGTTCCAGGAAAAGTGTGAAACGGTTTTCCCGGGAAAAGCGCATAGCGCTTTCCCTTGGGAATTGCTTCAAAAGATTCCGAACCAGCCATTCGGGAAAGGCCACGCCAAGGGTCTTCCCCATTTCCGGCGCAAACATGCGATATCTGAGGCCTTTGCCATGGAGGACAACATGCGTCTGCAGCACATCTTGATCCCCGCCGCGCTCGTTTCGCTGGTCGCGGCTTCAGCTTATTCGGAAGAAACCGACCGCTACCGGCTGGAAAAGTCGGCCACCGGCTATATCCGCATGGACACCCAGACCGGCGCCATGTCGATCTGCGACGAACGCTCCGGCCAGCTCGTCTGCAAGATGGCGGCCGACGAACGCGCCGCTTTCCAGGACGAGGTCGACCGCTTGCAGACCTCGATGAAGGCGATGGACGAGCGCGTCACCAAGCTCGAGAATTCGCTCTCCGCCCGCCTCGAATCGAAACTGCCGAGCGAAGAGGATTTCAACAAGACGATGGGCTACATGGAGCGCTTCCTGCGCGGCTTCATGGGGATCGTCAGGGATATGGACAAGGACAACGGCGCCCAGCCCAATTCGCAGAAGACCTGAGCGTTTCAACCACGGGAGGCGGCGCACTGGCTTTGCCGCTTGAAAACAGCGCGCAGCCGCTCATAATCGTCCAGTTGAACCCGAAAAGCCAAAAATCATCGGGGATTCGGGGAGGGACATTTGCCGGCAGGCTATTCTTTCGTCATCGCCGACGATCACCCGCTGTTTCGCGGTGCGCTGCGCGAAGCGCTCGCCGGCATCGGCAATGTCGCCGCCATCCATGAAGCCGGCGATTTCGAGAGCGCCAAGGCGCTGGTCGTTGCCAACGAGGACGTCGACCTGGTGCTGCTCGACCTGTCGATGCCGGGCGCCAGCGGCCTGTCCGGCCTGATCTCGCTGCGTGGCATTCATCCGGCGGTGCCGCTGGTCGTGGTGTCGGCGCATGACGATCCGGCGACCATCAGGCGGGCGCTCGACCTCGGCGCTTCCGGCTTCATCTCCAAATCGGCCAGCATGGAAGAGATCCGCAGCGCCGTGCAATCGGTGCTTGCCGGCGATATTGCAGCACCCGTCGGCGTCGATCTCGGCACCGAGCGCGACCCTGAAATATCCGACCTGATCAAGCGGCTGCAGGCGTTGACGCCGCAGCAGACCCGGGTGCTCGGCATGCTGGCCGAGGGCCTGCTCAACAAGCAGATCGCCTATGAACTCGGCGTCTCCGAGGCCACCATCAAGGCGCATGTCTCCGCCATCCTGCAGAAGCTCGGCGTCGACAGCCGCACCCAGGCGGTGATCCTGCTGTCCAAGATCGGCAGCGACCCGCTGCAGCCGGCGGGTTAGACCCCTATTCCGCCGCCGGCGCCAGCGGCCTGACCCTGGCCATCATCGAGCGCAGTACCGCTGGTTTGAGCGGTTTGTTGATCACCGCAATCTCGAGCCCGCCGGCGGCCGTGCGCACCTCGTTGGAGCGGTCGGCGGTGACCAGCACGGCCGGCAGGGTGTCGCCATGGATCGCACGCAGCCTGACGACGAGTTCGAGGCCGGTTTCGCCGTCGAGATGGTAGTCGGCAAGGACGATGTCCGGGCGGTGTATCTTCGCGGTCTCCAGATCCTTTGAACCGGACGCGGTGTCGACGTTGCAACCCCAGCCTTCGAGCAGGAGCCGCATGCCTTCGAGGATGCGGGCGTCGTTGTCGATGCACAGCACGTGCAGACCGGCCAGCGAGGCCGTCGCGCGGGCGGGAGCCCTGGCTTCGATCTCGCGTCGTGCCTGCACGGCCGCGACGGGCAGGATAACGGAGAATCGCGTGCCCTTGCCCGGACTGGAAAAGATGCGGATCTCCAGGCGCAACACCCGGGCGATGCGGTCGACGATGGAGAGGCCGAGACCGAGGCCCTCGGCCTCGCGCGCGCCCTCGTCGAGCCGGGTGAATTCGCGAAAGACGGTGTTCAGCTTGTCGCCGGCGATGCCGATGCCGGTGTCGATCACCTGGATCTCGGCCAATTCGCCGCGCCGCCTGACGCCAACCAGGACGCACCCCTGGCGCGTGTATTTGATGGCGTTGGAGACGAGATTCTGGATCAGGCGGCGCAGCAAATTGCGGTCCGTCGTCACCGTCAACGATGACGGCATGATGGTCAGCTCGAGCTTCTTTTCGGCCGCGAGCGGGCGGAAGTCGTTGCCGATCTGGCGCAGCAATCCGTCGAGGTTGAAGGCGGTGTCATCCGGCTTCATCGCGCCGGCATCGAGGCGGGAGATGTCGAGCACGGCGCCGAGAATCGTCTCGACCGATTCCAGCGAGGATTCGATGTTCACGGCCGCCTTGCCGGCAGGTCCCTTGCCGGCCTTCTCGATCAGCGAGGAGCAATAGAGCCGGGCGGCGTTCAGCGGCTGCAGGATGTCGTGGCCGGCGGCGGCGAGGAAGCGCGTCTTGCCGAGATTGGCCTCCTCGGCCAGCATCTGTGCCTGCGCCAGTTCCTCATTGACCCGGGTCAGTTCGATGGTGCGCGTCTTGACGCGCTGCTCCAGCGATTCATTGGCACGCTTCAGTGCCAGGTCCTGCTCGACGCGACCGGAAATGTCGGCATAGGTGGCGACGATGCCGCCGTCCGGCATCGGGTTGGAACGCAGTTCCAGGATGCGGCCCGAGGTTTTCAGCTCCATCTGCCATGGGCTGACGAAGCTGGTCAGCCGGTTGAGCATGGCCACACGCTGATCGGCAGGGATGTCGCCGCGCTCGGCGAGATGGCGCAGGATGCGGTCGAGCGAGACGCCGACCTGGCCCATCTCGTCGGGCAGGTCGAACAGTGCCCGGTACTGGCGGTTCCAGCAGATCAGGCGGAAATCCCGGTCGAAGACGGTGATGCCCTGTTCCATCTGGTCGAGCGCGATCTGCAAGAGGTCGCGGTTGTGCTGCAGCGCCTCGGTGGCGTCGTCGAGCAAGCGGAAGGCATCTCGGGATTCGCGGTCGTGGCGCCGAAACAGCAGCGACAGGATCAGTCGTGCCGAGGAGGAGCCGACGGCGCTGGCCAGCAGCTGCTCGGAAAAGCGGATGACGTCCATGCTCGCCTGCTCGTTGCCGTGCAGAGAGGCTCCGTTGGTCTTTTCGAACGACTGGAAGGAGCGCTCGGTGCGCTCGACGCCGAGATAGCGCCCGATCGTGTCCTTCAGGTCGTTGACGGTGATGGCGGTGCGGAAACGGCGCAGGCTGGGCATCGGGCCGGCATCGCGCGGCACGAAGATCGACGCCTGGATGCGTTCCAGCGGCACCGACGCGCGCGACAGCGAGCCGAGCACGAAAAACACCGCATTGATCGACAGGCTCCATAACACGCCGTGGTTCAGCGGTTCGGCGACGGTGCCGAACAGGGCCTGCGGCCGCAGCGCCTCGAAGCCGAACAGCCCGTGCACGATGATGCCGGTATCGGCCGCGGCAAGCGACGGCAGGAGCAGTGTGTAGCCCCATACGAGGATGCCGGCGACCATGCCGAGTGCCGCACCCCGGCCGTTGGCGCCGCGCCAGATCAGCCCGCCGATCAGGGCGGGGGCGAACTGGGCGATGGCCGCGAACGACATCAGGCCGATCGACGACAGGCGCGCGCTGTTGGTGCTCTCGCGGTAGTAGAGGAAGGCGATGAACAACAGGATGAAGATCGCCCCGCGCCGCACATTGAGGATCAGCGTCGACCAATCCTCGGTCTCGGAGGTCGAGGTCTTGAGCAGGCGGCGCACGAACAGCGGAATGACGAGATCGTTGGAGATC
>NZ_RZQA01000498.1:0-4859 GCF_004022915.1 Mesorhizobium sp. M7A.F.Ca.US.006.04.2.1 | reverse complement strand
CCCCCACAAAGGGGGAGGCGAGAAGGCACTACATCCTCGTCCGCTCCGATTTCGGATCGTACATCGGCTTCAGCGAGGCTTCCGCCGCAAAACGCTCGCCGGCGATTTCGATCTCATAGGACGACGCCAGCACATCCGCCTCGCTCTCGCCCTCGCAAGGCACATAGCCCAGCCCGACGGCGCCGCCGAGGTGATGGCCGTAATTGCCAGACGTTATCGGACCAACGATCTTACCGTCGCGCAGGATCGCCTCGTTGTGGAAGAGCAGGGGTTCCGGATCCTTCAGCCGGAACTGTACGAGCCGGCGTGACAGGCCGGCTTCCTTCTTGCGCAGCACCGCGTCACGGCCGATGAAGTCGCCCTTGGCGGTCTTCACCGCGAAGCCGAGGCCGGCTTCCAGCACATTGTCCTCATCGGTGATGTCATGGCCGAAATGCCGGAACGCTTTCTCGATGCGGCAGGAATCCAGCGTGTGCAGGCCGCAGAGTTTCAGGCCGACATCCACACCTGCCTCCTCGACCACCTCGAAGACATGGGCCGCCTGGTCGGTCGAGACATAGAGCTCCCAGCCGAGTTCGCCGACATAGGTGACGCGGTAGGCGCGAGCCAGGCCCATGCCGATTTCGATCTCCTGGAACGTGCCGAACGGATTTTTCTCATTGGAGAAATCGTTCGGGCTGACCTTCTGGATCAGCTTTCTCGCGTCCGGGCCCATCAGGCAGAGCACGCTTTCGGCCGCCGTTACGTCGGTGACGACGACGAACTCGTCGGCGACGTGCTTGCGCAGCCAAGCCAGATCGCGCTGCAGCGTGGCGCCTGGGACGACGAGGAAGAACGCCGTCTCGGACAACCGCGAGACCGTCAGGTCACTCTCGATGCCGCCGCGCTGGTTGAGCATCTGGGTGTAGACGATCTTGCCCGGCGCGACATCCATGTCGTTGGCGCATAGTCTTTGCAGGAAAGCACAGGCGTCGCGGCCCTCGACACGGATCTTGCCGAACGAGGTCATGTCGAACAGGCCGACGCCATTCCTGACCGCAAGGTGTTCCTCGCGCTGGTTGTCGAACCAGTTCTGGCGCTTCCAGGAATAGCGGTATTCGCGCTCCTGGCCCTCGCGGGCGAACCAGTTGGCGCGCTCCCAGCCGGCGACTTCGCCGAAGACAGCGCCGCGCGCCTTCAGATGCTCGTGCAGCGGCGAGCGCCTGACATTGCGCGACGTCGCCATCTGACGATAGGGGAAATGATCGGCATAGAGCAGGCCAAGCGTTTCAGAGACGCGCTCCTTCAAATAGCGGCGGTTCTTCTGGAACGGCTGGGCACGGCGGATGTCTACTTCCCACAGGTCGAAGGGGGCTTCGCCATCATTGATCCACTGCGCCAGCGCCATGCCGGCGCCACCGGAGGAGACGATGCCGATCGAATTGTAGCCGGTCGCCATCCAGTAGCCGGACAGTTCCGGCGCCTCGCCGAGATAGTAGCGGTCGTCGGGCGTAAAACTCTCGGGACCATTGAAGAAGGTGTGGATGCCGGCGGTCGCCAGCATCGGCATGCGGTTGACGCCCATTTCGAGGATCGGCTCGAAATGCTCCATATCCTCCGGCAGTTGGTCGAAGCAGAAATCTTCACGGATGCCGTCCATGCCCCAGGGCTTTGCCACCGGCTCGAAAGCGCCCAGCATCATCTTGCCGGCGTCCTCCTTGTAGTAGGCACACTCGTCGGGCACACGCAGCACCGGCAGGCGGGTGAGGCCGGGGATCGGCTCGGTGACGAGGTAAAAATGCTCGCAGGCGTGCAGCGGGATGGTGACGCCGTTCTGCGCTCCCAGTTCGCGCGCCCACATGCCGGCGCAGTTGACGACGATGTCGGCCTCGATGGTGCCTTGCTCTTCGCCTTGTGTCCAGGACACGCCCGTGACGCGGCCGGCCTTGCTGTGGACCTTGGTGACCTTGACGTTCTCGACGATGGTCGCACCGCGCTGGCGCGCGCCCTTGGCCAGTGCCATGGCGATGTTGGCGGGGTCGCACTGGCCGTCGAGCGGCAGATGCACGGCGCCGACGACATCGGAAACATTGAGATGCGGGTACATCTCGCTGACTTCCCTGGGCGAAATCTCGCGCACGTCGACATCGAAGGCACGCGCCAGCGACGCTTGCCTGTAGATCTCGTGCTTGCGCTCCTCGGTCAGCGCCACGGTGATCGAACCGACCTGGCGCATGCCGGTGCCGACTTCGGTCTCTGCTTCCAGCTTGACGTAGAGGTCGGCGGAATATTTCGCCAGCCGCGTCATGTTCTGCGAACCGCGCAGCTGGCCGATCAGGCCGGCAGCATGCCATGTCGTGCCCGACGTCAGCCGCTTGCGTTCGAGAAGCACGATGTCGGTCCAGCCAAGCTTGGCCAGGTGATAGGCGACCGAACAGCCGGAAACGCCGCCGCCGATGATGACCGCTCTTGCTTTGGCGGGAACTGCCTTGGCGATCATGCTGCCTCGCGACGGTAGCTGGAAGCAAAGCGGCGCAGACGAAGTGCAGCTTCCTGCAGCACGGGTTCGGGCTGGCAGAGGCTGATGCGAATGTGGCCGGCGGCCGCCTCGCCGAAGCTGGAGCCGGGCATCACGCCAACCTTTTCCTTGTCGAGCAGGGCCCAGGCGAATTTCTCGTCGTCCGGCTCGACGGCCGAGATGTCGAGCATGACATACATGCCGCCCTCCGAACCGCGCACGGTGACATCGTTCATGCCCCGCACGGCGTCGAGCAAGACGGTGCGGCGTGCCGCGTAGCGTTCGGCGATCTCCTTGACGCCGTAACGGTTCTCCAGCGCCTCGGAACAAGCGATCGAGATGAAGGCCGGCAGGCCGTAGGTCGTCACCAGATTGAGATTGATCATGAGCGTGATCATCTGCTCCGGTCCCGTCAGCCAGCCCATGCGCCAGCCGGTCATGCCGTGGCTCTTGGACATCGAATTGATGACCAGCGTGCGCTCGGCCATTCCTGGCAGCGAGCGCGGCGAGACGTGCTCGCCGCCGCCGAGCGTCCAGTAGACTTCGTCCGACAGCAGCCAGAGGTCGTGCTCCCGGCAGACTTCTGCCAATTGTTCCAGCCGCTCGCGCGAATAGACCGCACCGGTCGGATTGTTCGGCGTGTTGATCAGGATGGCGCGCGTGTTCGGCCGGATTGCCGCGCGGATCATGTCGGCTCGCGGCTGGAAGCCATCCTCGGCCGGTGTCTCGACGACGGTGAAATCAGCGCCAGCGGCGCTGAACGTGTTGGGATAGGTGGCATAATAGGGCGCCACGACGATGGCGTGATCGCCCTGGTCGAGCACGCCCTGCACGGCCGCGTAGAGTGCGGCCTGGCCGCCCGGCGTGGCGATCACCTGATCCGGCGATGTCTCGACGCCGGTGCAGGCGCTCGAGGCCGCGGCCATCGCCTTGCGCAGGCGCGGCAAGCCGGGAAGCGGGGTGTAGTGATGATTGCTGCCGCGAACCGCGGTCACACAGGCTTCGATGGTCTGCGAAGGCGTGTCGAAATCATGGTCGCCAACCGACAGCATGATGATGTCTTCGCCGGCCTCCTTGCGCGTCCAGGCGGCGAAATGGACTTCCCAGCCGTCCTTGCCCGAAGGCACGATGCCGGAAATGCGCGATGATGGTCTAGGCATGCAAAACTCCCGAAATTTCGTAGCCGGCCTGTTCGAGCCGGTCGCGCAGGGCGGCGATGTGCGGTGGTCCGACTTCGCAGCAGCCGCCAACGATGCTTGCGCCAGCCTCCACCCAGCCGATCGCCTGGTCGGCATAGGCATCCGGGCCAAGGTCGTGACGAGCGTGCAGTACATCGACGGTGCCGCCGTGCTTAAGTGCTTCGGTTGACGTGAAGCCATTGGCATATGCGCCGACCGGGCCGCCGAGGCCGATCAGTTCAGGCAAAGCCGCGGCGATTGCTTCCGGCCGGCAGCAATTGACCAGCCGCGCGGCGACTGCCAGGCCGTCGAGCGCGCTTGCCCCAGTGGCTATTGCTTCGCCGCTGCGCAGGCGCGGCTTGCCGTGGTCAGCCAGCGTCCACGATACCCATACCGGCTTGCCGCTTTCCGATGCAGCGGTGACCGCTGCGCGGGCTTCGTCCGCCGACGCCATGGTTTCACACAGGAACAGGTCGACGCCATCGGCCTGCTCGGCAACGATGCGGCGGTAAATATCGAGCGTCTCCTCGAAGGAAATGGTCAGTGCCGGTGCATAGCTGCCGAAAAGCGGCGACAGGCAACCGGCGATGGCTGCATCGCCGGCCTCGTCGCGGGCCTGCCTGGCCAATTCGATGCCGCGCTTCTGCAATGGCTTGAATAGGTCTTCCGCACCTTCGCGCGCCAGGCGTTCGGGTGTCGCAGAATAGGTGTTGATGGTGATGACACGTGCGCCGGCACGGATGAATTCCGCGTGCAGGTCGCGCACCAGATCCGGTTCGTCGATCAGCACCCTGGCCGACCATAGCGGCGTCGGCTCGGATTGGCTGCGGCGGACCAGTTCCTGGCCCATGCCGCCATCGGTGAGGATGATTTTCTTCATGCGCGCAGCCTTTCGTTCTTCGGATCCCACAGCGGTTCATCCTTCTGCACGATTGCCTGAAAGCGGTCACCGAAGATTTCGACCTCGACTGATGTACCTGGTTCGGCCAGGTCGGCGCGCAGCATGCCGAGCGCGATCGACTTGTCGATGCGATGGCCCCAGCCGCCCGACGTCGTCTCGCCGACGATCTTGCCGTCATGCCAGAGTGTAGAAACTGACGGAGCGTCGCAATCGCCGGGGTTTTCCACCACCAGCGTAACGAAGCGCTTCTTCACGCCTTGCTGCTTTTCGTTCAGCAGTGCCG
>NZ_RZQA01000497.1:0-4863 GCF_004022915.1 Mesorhizobium sp. M7A.F.Ca.US.006.04.2.1 | reverse complement strand
GTCGGACTGCCCGGATCGGACGGGACACCTGGAGCGCCCGGCGATACCGGCGCGTCTGGACCTCCCGGCGCGCCCGGTGCGGAGGGACCTAGCGGACCTGCCGGACCTGCGGGACCGGAGGGACCTGCCGGACCGGTGGGGCCGGTGGGACCGGAGGGACCTACCGGACCGGCAGGCCCATAGTGCCCCCTTCTATCCTGGTCATGCCGCTACGGTTGGCGACGTGATCAGCAACTTAGAATCGAATCGTTTGAGGATAGCGGAGAGTATGACCGGCCCTCGTCTTGACTGCATGATCCAGGCTCCGAACCCGCCTGAGCTTGTCGCCGCGGAGGGGACGCGAGATTGGATGGATGCGACCGACCAGCATTTCGCCTACCGCTGCACGCCGCTTTCAATCGCCAATGCCAGCGGATGGGAATTGCTGAACCCCATAAATGTGACTGTTACTTGGAACGGATACAACACTACAAAAGACGTCGCCTTCCATGTAAACGAACCGAACGTCACGCACCGATTCATCAGCTCGACCTTCGGGCACGGCATAGTAACCTTTCATCCGGGTTACGTGTTTCGCACCGAGCCGGGCTGGATGGTGTGGGCTCGCGGCTCTCCCAACCGGATGAAGGACGGAATCGCGCCCCTGGACGGCTTGGTGGAAACCAACTGGCTGCCGTTCAGTTTCACCATGAATTGGCGCTTCACCCGCCCTGGGTCTGTCACTTTTGCCAAGGGCGAGCCATTCTGTTTCGTCACCATGATGCCAAGTGTCGCTATCGAGCAGGTGCAGCCGGTCATTCGTCCGATGGAGGACGATCCTGAGTTCCATAAAGAACATAAGGTTTGGAATAGCGAACGTCGACGGTTTTCGGCCGGCCTGCAGATGAACGACGAGCTTACCAAGGAGATGAAGTGGCAGAAGCACTATCTGCAGGGTGTTTCGCCGACGGGGAAATCGGTCGCGGATGACACTCACCGAGTAAAGCGAACTCTAAAGCGGCCGATCCACATCGACCAGTTGCGGGCCCAGGAAAAAGGTTCGCCAGTAGATGAAGCTAGCCAAGAGTAAGCGGCCTGTGCGCATTCCTCCAGTTGGATCGCTAGCATTTGGCCGTTCGATTAACGGGTCGGTTTCGAGCAGAGACGAAAGACCGGAATGCATCCGCCAGTTCGTGCGGTCGGGCTTTGTATTGGCGCTGGCGGCGCTCCTTGTCGGTTGCCTGGCGGATGGAAAAGGTAGCCCGAATACGGCTACAGAGTTAGTTCGCGTGAAAGCCGCTTACGCGAGGGAGCCGCATGAGGTCTTCATCGTCGATCGCAGCAAGTTTGACCAACGCTTTCTGCCTGTCGATGTGACGCCCCCGGAACGCTTGCCTGCCGGTACGGTGTTGATCGATACACGGCAGAGGTTCCTCTATCTATACCGCCTCAATGGGATGGCGCGGCGCTATGGTGTCGCCGTCGGGGCTAGTGGTTACAGTTGGTCGGGCATTGCCAGCGTAGGGCGTAAGGCGGAGTGGCCCGCATGGCATCCGACTGACGACATGCGTAACCAGTCGCCCGACCTGCCGCGCATGATCAGGCCCGGCACGCACAATCCGCTCGGCGCGCGAGCTCTCTATCTGTACAAGAACGGCGTGGATACGCTTTATCGTATCCACGGCACCTCAGAGCCCTGGACCATAGGAACTGAAGCGTCCTCAGGGTGCATTCGCATGCTCAACGAGGATGTGATCGAACTCTACAGTCTGGTGCCGAAGGGAGCAAAGGTCATCGTGAAGTGAAGCGAATTGAACAGGCACAGGCCAACGCTTGCTGTCGGATGCCGTTGGACAATACCCACGCCGGTGGCACAGGTGACGGCAGATTTCTGCTTCTATCCATATGGCGTCATAGAGGGAGAATTTAAGACATAGGCGTCGCTGCTCGTATCGATATCACTCGCGAATAAGGTTTTGGATACCTTAACCGTCATCTCTGTCCGTCATAATCGACGTTTAGGTATTCTTTTTTACACCTTTTGCGTGTATTGAAATAAAAAAATTCAATGGACGCGTCTATATGTCAGTTCTCGTCAGTGACGGCATGCCATTCGTCTTCCCGTTCGCCGTCGGCATCAGTCAGGGCGCGAATGTCCGAAGGACAAATCCAGGCTGATGGGTTGGCAATTGAACGCACCGAGTGAAAGGACCTATGATGAGGCGCTCTCTATTCATGCTGGTTTCCGCCGCGCTATTGAGTACCGCCGTTGCGGGTCCAGCGGCAGCGCAGACCGCCGCTGAAACAAACCAGACCCTTGACGCGCTGTTCGGCAGTCACACAACCTATCAGCAGTTTTTCGACAAGCTGCAGAAGGCTGTCAGTGCCGGTGACAAGCAGACCGTCGCGTCGATGATCGATTATCCCTTCCGCGCCCGGATCGGCGGCAAGGCGATCAAGATAAACGACGCCGCGCATTTCGTGACGGATTACGACAAGATCGTTACCGCCAAGGTCAAACAGACCGTCCTCAAGCAGACCTACCCGACGCTGTTCGCCAATTGGCAAGGCGTCTCAATCGGTGATGGCGAGGTCTGGTTCTCCGGCGTCGGAGACGGCAACACCATCAAGATCACCGCGATCAACGACTGACACCTGGCGGAAGAAATTCCATTTCGATGACACCGACGCAACCGGTCGTTGACCACTCCGGAGGGGTTCACATGCTACGTTACATGTTCATTGCTTTGCTCGCGCTCGGCTCATCGTGGATGATCTCTGATGCCCGCGCACAATCGACTGTCGAATGCCAATCGAGGCACTATCAGTATGGCGAATGCTGGGCGGGCCCGCTGAGCAAGCCGCAACTCATTCATCAGACTTCTGGAAGTCCTTGTATTTTGAACCGGACCTGGGGCTACAATCCACGCAGCAAATATATTTGGGTCGCGCAAGGCTGCTCCGGAATTTTCGCCGATGTCGGCGGCTACCACCATGGACGTGGCGACAGCTTTGATCCCAATGCCCGCATGTATGACCATCGCGGTCATGACGTCGGCGCAGTGGTTGGCGGAGCTATTCTCGGCGCTCTGATCGAGGGGATGGCGGACGATCATCACAATCGACGGCACACGACGAGCAACTACCGCCCCGATAGCAGCTACAATGGTTGTCATGGCATGGGATGCAAGGTCGACAATCCTGACCAGGCAATCGATACCCGACCGCAATTTGACAGGCAGGGAGAGCCAAACTTTGATGTGCATGGCAACTACCAAGGATGCCATGGTGCAGGCTGCCTTGTCGACAATCCTGACGCGGAGTGAATTGAAGGACGAAGGAAGCCGGTCACGATTGTCAAAGCGGGGCTCTTAAATCTTTCCCGCAGCATCAATCTTGATCTTCATCCTGGCATCACCACGGCAGACTTCGTTCACCTGCTTCTTGGTTTCTCCTCGAAGCGGTGGAGGCAGCCGAACATGTTCTCTATCTCCTCCTGCATCGTGGCAGCGGCTGAGACGATAAGATCGAGGTTCTTATGATGTCGATCCATAGGGGCTTGTGCGGAAGCCTCTTTGTACCAAGAAATGCACCAAAAGAGAGCCGATATTCGGAAAAATCGTTGCGAATCAGGCCGTTATGGGAAATCGATGGCGGAGAGGATGGCGGAGAGGGAGGGATTCCCTTTCACCTCTATGATACTGAAAATACTAGTCTTTTCGCGCTTTTTGTTACACAGTTTGTTACACAGCTACAACTACGATTTATAACCGCTCTAAGCTCGCAGCTTTTGGGCTCGCCTGCCCAATCCATCCGATCTGTCGAAACCGATGGCTTGTAGGACACTCCCGCGTGTGTACGTTGGGGCTTGGGTCAGAAGGTGACCCACAGCAAAGACGGGAGCGCCGCAGCGCAAAAGATCTCATCGGTCAAGGAACAGATAGTGAAGTAGCCTGTGACAATCGGCGCCAGCATCACCTCCAAAGCCGACCAGGAAAAACCCGCAAAAAACGTCGCCCTCAGATACCCCGTCGGCAATGAATATGGGACCGAAGTTGCGCGGCAGATCGGGCGTTAGATGCCTTCATGACATCTGAACCTGAGCAGGCTCCTACGCCGCGAGCCGGCACATTTCCGAACGGAGTTTCGTCCGGCTGCGCAAAAAGGTGCCCTGTCGAGACTTACTTGTTGGCCAAATGGCTTAGCAGGGACGAACTCGTGAAGAGATTGATAATGCAACACTATCAGTCGTTGTGCTGATCCGACAGGCTGTGCGTTTTGGCACGAAAATCATGGCGAAAAGCGCACCGGCACTTTACTCTCCAAATTATGATTCGCCTCGATCCCGCGACCGCCAGCTCCTCTGCGCCGCCCTCCGTTCCCGCGTGGGCGATCACAAGCGCCGGCGCGCCGAGTGACGGCGACGCCGCCTTCCGGGCCGGCGCCGCCCTGGGTGCCCTCGACACGCTCGCCCGCGCGCAGGCAGCCTGGGCCGGCGCTTGGCGGCAGCGGCTGGCGGTTCGCTGCGCCGCCTCCAGCATGCGGCTCGCCGGCCGCGCCGAGGATGCGGCCGCCTTGCGCGATGCCTGGCATTTGCGTCCCCTACGTGCTGACCCCGGTCCCGCAGGCGCCGTCTTTGGCGCCTGGCGGCAGTTGGCCAGGCAGCCGCCCGCCGCTACGCCCGGCCGGCTCGGGAAGATACTCGACCAGCTTGGCCTCCATTGGGACGGCGCCGCGCTCGCCGACCTTTGCACGCAGATCGAAAAACTCGGGGTATCCCAGCGGTCGGCGCCATTCGACGCCGCGGCGATCGCCGCTGAGGTCGTCGCCATGCGTCCCGATGCCGAAGTCTTTGGCTGGTGGCTCGCCGACCTGGTACTGGCG
>NZ_RZQA01000496.1:0-4866 GCF_004022915.1 Mesorhizobium sp. M7A.F.Ca.US.006.04.2.1 | reverse complement strand
GCCTCAAGATGCACGTCATCGCCTTCGATCCGTTCCTGTCGGACAGCCGTGCCGAGGAGCTTGGCGTCGACAAGGTCGAGCTCGACGAGCTATTCGCCCGCGCCGATTTCATCACCCTGCACACGCCGCTGACCGACAAGACGCGCAACATCATCGATGCCGCGGCGATCGCCAAGATGAAGAAGGGCGTGCGCATCATCAATTGCGCACGCGGCGGTCTGATCGTCGAGGCCGATCTGGTCGCAGCGCTGAAGAGCGGCAAGGTGGCCGGCGCCGGCGTCGACGTCTTCGAGGTCGAACCGGCCGAGAACAACGAACTGTTCGGCATGGAGAATGTGGTGGCGACGCCGCATCTCGGCGCCTCGACGACGGAGGCCCAGGAGAATGTCGCGCTGCAGGTTGCCGAGCAGATGGCCGACTATCTGATCAAGGGCGCCGTCTCCAACGCCATCAACATGCCGTCGATCACCGCCGAGGAGGCGCCGCGGCTGAAGCCGTTCGTCAAGCTCGCCGAGGTGCTCGGCGCCTTTGTCGGCCAGGTCACCGAGGATCCGATCAAGGAGGTGGAGATCCTGTTCGACGGCTCGACCGCGACGATGAACACGCGCGCGCTGATCAGTGCAGCACTCGCCGGGCTGATCCGGCCTCAGGTCTCGGACGTCAACATGGTGTCGGCGCCGATCATGGTGAAGGAGCGCGGCATCATCGTGGCCGAGGTCAAGCGCGACAAGTCGGGCGTGTTCGACGGCTATATCAAGCTGACGGTGAAGACCGAGCACATGACGCGCTCGATCGCCGGCACATGCTTCTCGGATGGCAAGCCACGCTTCATCCAGATCAAGGGCATCAACCTCGATGCCGAGGTCGGCCAGCACATGCTCTACACCACCAATGCGGACGCGCCGGGCATCATCGGCCTGCTCGGCACCGTCTGCGGCGAGAATGGCGTCAACATCGCCAACTTCCAGCTCGGCCGCAACCGGCCGGGCGGCGATGCCATAGCGCTGCTCTATCTCGACGCGCCGTTCCCGGAAGCCGTGCTGGAAAAGGTCAAGGCGCACAAGTCGATCGACTCGGCCAAGCGGCTGCAGTTCGACGTCAACGCGATGTGATTGAGGACAGGCGGTCGCCGACCCACCTCGTTGACGCCGGCCGCCGCGGCGGCCGGTTCATGTCAACTCGTCCGAGCCATCGGAGACACCCACGCGATGTCGGTAGACCAGTTCCCAGCCCTTCCAGCCCGTAAACAGCAAGATGAGAACCACGATCAGCGATAGGACGATGCCGGTTGGCATCACGGCCGCCGCTCCGCCGGCATACCGCGAGTACCAGTTGTAAAGCTCGATCAACACGACGATTACATTGCCGCCGGCATGGAGCCATGCCGTCGTGAGATTGCGGACCTGCACATCGCCGAGAACATCCGTCAAGCCAGCAAGCGCAGCCAGGGCAGCCATGATCAGGCCTGCGCCGAGAAGCCAAAGCGACCCGGTGACCCATCCAGGATCGGCTGTTCGCCAGAAGATAAGGTCGCAAACGAAGGTGCCGACAAAAAAGGCAATCGGAAACGGAATCAGCATCGGGTGGATAGGGTGACCAGCAATGCTTGCCGTGCTGCGAGGGTTGTGGCTCATCATGTCGCCTCCCTGGCGTTCAAACTCCGCTGGAGGTGAAATGTTCCAAGTAGGGGACGCGGCAGGATTCATGCCGCTGTTTCCGCGCCATTGGCGAAGTCCAGGCCGTTCGCGTGATTACCGCGACGGCGGAGGGCGTCAGCCGCCAAATGTCATCCGCGGTGGTCCGCCACCGCCATCTTGCGCCCGCTGTATTCGGCAAGCCCGATGCCGCCCAGCACGAGCACCAAGGCCAGCGCCTGATAGAGCTGGAACGTCTCGCCGACGATCAGCACCGACAGCAGCGTGCCGAAGATCGGCACCAGATTGATGAACAGGCCGGCGCGGTTGGCGCCGATCAGCTCGTTGCCCCTGATGTAGAAGATCTGCGAAACGACCGAGGCGCCGATCGCCGTATAGACGATGACGGTCCAGCCGCGCGCGTCGGGCATGATGACCTTGCCGGCGAGGACCTCCCACAGGAAGAACGGCAACGAGGTGACGAGTGCCGAAACCGACAGGGCCAGCATCAGGCTCTGCCAGTGCATCACCGGCTTCAGCCGCAACCCGACCGAATAGCCGCTGTAGAGAAAGACAGCGACCAGCATGATGGCGTCACCGAAATTGAGTTCCAGCGTCAACAGCCGGCGCGGGTCGCCATGGCAGGCGGTGAGGATCACGCCGGCGATGGTCAGCACGACGCCGACAATCTGCGCCCAGTTCACGCGCAGGCGGAAGAAGACGAAATTGGCAGTCATGATCAGGATCGGCATCGCCGCCTGTTCGATCGAGACATTGATCGCTGTCGTGTAGTTGAGCGCCGTGTAGAAGATGGTGTTGAACAGGGTGAAGCCGCTGGCGCCGAGGGCGACCAGCACGAACCAGTGCTTGCGGACTACCGGCCAGTCCTTCTGGATGGTCTTCCAGCCGATGGGCAGCATGATCGCCACGGCCAGCACCCAGCGCAGGAAGACCAGCGTCATCGGCGAGACGTGATCGACCGCCAGCTTGCCGGCCACCGAATTTCCACCCCAAAGCAAGGTGGTGAGCAGCAGGAATATGTAGGCGCTTCGATGCATCGCGGGATTCCAGTCGCCGGAGCTGCGGTGTTTGCCGGCCTATTGCCCTCGCTCGCCCAAGTAAATGATGTCAAAGCCGAAAATTGTTGTGCCTCAGGGCATTTTCGACGGCAAAGAAAGGTCGCGCTCGCGAGGTCTTGACGTTATAGAGGCCTGTCGTTTCGAACCATATTCAAGCCGCTTGGCGGCGTCTCAAGGGAAAAGAAACATGGCCAATGTGGTGGTCGTCGGCTCGCAGTGGGGTGACGAAGGCAAGGGCAAGATCGTCGACTGGCTGTCGGAGCGCGCCGATGTCGTGGTGCGTTTCCAGGGCGGCCACAATGCCGGCCATACGCTGGTCGTCGACGGCAAGGTCTACAAGCTGTCGTTGCTTCCGTCGGGCGTCGTGCGCCAGGGCAAGCTGTCCATCATCGGCAATGGCGTCGTGTTCGACCCGCACGCTTTCGTCGCCGAGGTGGCAAAACTCAAGGCGCAAGGTGTCGAAGTAGCGCCGGATCGCCTGAAAATAGCCGAAAACACAGCGCTTATCCTGTCCCTGCATCGAGAGCTGGACGGGTTTCGTGAGGACGCCGCATCCAATTCCGGGACGAAGATTGGCACGACCCGTCGCGGCATCGGCCCCGCCTATGAGGACAAGGTGGGCCGGCGCGCGGTCAGGGTGATGGATTTGGCGGATTTGGAAACACTGCCCTTGAAAGTCGACAGGCTGCTGACGCACCACAATGCGCTGCGACGCGGGCTTGGTCATGCGGAAGTCACGCATGACGCGATCATGCAGGAACTAACCTCGGTCGCCGACGACATCCTGCCCTATATGGACCGGGTCTGGAAGATCCTCGACGACAAGCGCCGGGCTGGCGAGCGCATCCTGTTCGAGGGCGCGCAGGGCACACTGCTCGATATCGACCACGGCACCTATCCGTTCGTGACCTCGTCGAACACGGTTGCCGGACAGGCTGCCGCCGGCTCCGGCGTTGGCCCGGGCGCCATCGGCTATGTGCTCGGCATCACCAAAGCCTATACGACACGCGTCGGCGAGGGTCCGTTCCCGACCGAGCAGAAGAACGAGGTCGGCGAATTCCTCGGCACGCGCGGCCATGAATTCGGCGTCGTCACCGGTCGCAAGCGCCGCTGCGGCTGGTTCGACGCGGTGTTGGTGCGCCAGGCCGTCGCGGTCAACGGCATCAAGGGCATCGCGCTGACCAAGCTCGACGTGCTTGACGGGCTGGACGAGATCAAGGTCTGCACCGGTTACCGTCTCGACGGCGAGATGATCGATTATCTGCCGGCCAGCCAGGGCGCGCAGGCACGTGTCGAACCGGTCTACGAGACGCTCGAGGGCTGGAAAGGCACCACTGCCGGCGCGCGCAGCTGGAATGATCTGCCGGCCCAGGCGGTCAAGTATGTCCGCTACATCGAGGAGCTCATCGGCGCACCGGTCGCGCTCCTTTCCACCAGCCCGGAACGCGACGACACGATACTTGTGACCGATCCGTTTCAAGACTAGTTTCTGAAGCCTTTCCGGGCATCGCGGCTGATTTGCGGGGGCCGGCGCGGAAGCAAAATACAGGTCGACTGAAGCATGGCAGATTTCGTTGCTATTCTGAAAAACGCGCTCGACAAGCATGGCGACGAGACGCCGGAAAAGCGTACGCGCATCTATGCCAGCGTTCGCACCATGCTGGCGAAGAAGCTTGGTGAACGTTCGCCGCCGTGGGCTCCCGAAGCCATAGCCACGCAGATGCGTTCGCTGGAAGACGCCATTACAAGCGTCGAGCGCGATTATGCCAAGAGCGTGCCGGAGACCGACCCGCTCGCGGAGCTGGAACACATTTTTTCGTCGATCGATCGCAACAAGAACCAGCCAAGCCATACGAGGCAGCCGGCGAAGGCGGAATCGGCCTGGCCGGCACCGCCCGTCGCCAAGCCCGAGCCCTATCAACCCGCGCCGCCGCCTGCCGCCAAGGTCGAGCCAAGCTGGCAAAGATCGACGCCGGCGCCTGCCCAGCCGGCTCGCGCCGACACGCCTCTTCCAGGCATGAACGCCGAGGAGGCGGACGACGAGGCCGATGTCTTTTCCAGCAACGAAGACAATGAAGAGCCGGTACAGGACACCTTCCAGCGCCTGCGTCCCGCCGAGCGCAAGCGCAGCTATGGCGGGCTGATCGCGGCCG
>NZ_RZQA01000495.1:0-4872 GCF_004022915.1 Mesorhizobium sp. M7A.F.Ca.US.006.04.2.1 | reverse complement strand
CCGCCGATGAGCACGACGACGAGCTGTCCGATCGCCGCGATGATCAGCGGCATCGCCTGGGCAACCAGGTTGAAGAGGTTTTCGGCCGTGGCGAACTGCGTCGTCTCGACAGTCAGCCACAGCGAAATGAGCAACGCGACCAGCAGCGGCAGGCCCCACAGGCCCTGCCGCGTGTTCCGGCCATTCAGGATGTTGAAAACCGAACGAACCATGGCAGGCCCCTAATGCTGGCGCGTGGAGCCGCCCATGAGGGCCGCGTCGAGAATCTTGTGTTCGCTCGCCTGCGCTGCCGGCATTTCGGCCACGATCGTGTCGTGATGGACGACGTAGATGCGGTCGCAGAGCCCGATCAGCTCGATCGTCTCGCGCGAGAGCACCAGCACCGCGCCGCCCTTCGCGGTGAAGTCCCGCAGAAGATGGTAGATCTCGGACTTGGCGCCGATGTCGACACCGCGCGTCGGCTCTTCGACCAGCAGAAGATCGAGATCGGCGGCAAGGTAGCGGCCGAGCAGAACCTTTTGCTGGTTGCCGCCCGACAGCGAACCGACCGCAGCCGACAGGCCCGCCGCCTTTATGTTCATGACCTCCATCATGCGGGCGATGACGTTTCGATATGGCCGCGCCGGCGCAAGTTCAGGGCGCCTCGAATGCAATCCGATGGCGATGTTGTGGGCGATCGGCAAAGCGAGGAAGAGCCCCTCTTCCTTGCGGTCCTCGGGAACGAAGCCGACCTTCAGCTGCTGCAAATACCGAACGCCCGCCGACGCCGGGAGCGGCATCTTCAGCGCCTTGCCGTTGATAGAAATCGTCCCGGCGAAGGGATGGTAGCGGCCAATCAGCGATCGCAGGAAGCGCTGCTGGCCCTGCCCTTCCAGCCCGGCCAGGGCGACGATCTCGCCCTTGTGCAAAGTCAGCGACAGCGGCTGCGATGTCTCGGTGATCTTGAGGTTTTCGACGCGCAGGATCTCATCGCCTACATCGCCCGTACGATCGGGAAAAAGGTCCTGGAGTTCGCGTCCGACCATCATGGCGATGAGTTCGTCGGTGGTGATCTCGGACACCGTCCTGGTGCCGACCAGTGCGCCATCCTTCAGCACCGTCACCGTGTCGCACAACTCGAAGATCTCCTCCATGCGATGCGAGATGTAGACGATGGCTTTCCCCTTGTCGCGCAGCCGGCGGATGTTGCGGTTGAGCACATCGACATCGGCCGCGTTGAGAGCCGCCGTCGGCTCATCGAGGATGAGCACGCTGGCGTCGGCCTGGATGCAATGCGCGATCTCGACGAATTGCCGCTCGGCGATCGTCAGGCTGGA
The DNA here is from genome assembly GCF_004022915.1 of Mesorhizobium sp. M7A.F.Ca.US.006.04.2.1. Classification (NCBI taxonomy): domain Bacteria; kingdom Pseudomonadati; phylum Pseudomonadota; class Alphaproteobacteria; order Hyphomicrobiales; family Phyllobacteriaceae; genus Mesorhizobium; species Mesorhizobium sp. M7A.F.Ca.US.006.04.2.1. The sequence goes on along the minus strand of NZ_RZQA01000495.1, from coordinate 3,556 downwards.
AACGAGTTGCGACGGGTCGAGCGTGAGGCCGAGTTCGCCAAGCGCCCTGGCGGTCTGCCTTTTCATCGCGGGATAGTCGATCGAGCCGAACCGGGTCGTCGGCTCCCGGCCGAGGAACATGTTCTCGGCGATCGACAGATTGGGCAGCAGCGAATGCTCCTGGAAAACGGTCGAAATGCCGGCATCGAGCGCGGCGCGCGGCGACTTCAGATCGAGCTTCTCACCGCTCATGAAGATCTCGCCGGAATCGGGCTGATGCACGCCCGCCAGAATCTTCATCAACGTCGATTTGCCGGCACCGTTCTCGCCCATCAGGGCGTGGATGCTGCCCGCCTTGAGGTCGAGGGAAACGGAGTGGAGCGCCTTGCTCCCTCCGAATGCCTTCGAAATGTGGGACATCTCGACAAGATTGGTCACGAAACCCTCGAACGAACCGGATTCGACACATGGAACGGCCTGCGGGGAATGTTTGTCCACTCCCCGCCAGCCACGGCGCCGTCACTTCTTGCCGTAATATTCCTTGAGCTTGTCTTCCGGCAGTTCGCTTGGCCACCAGACATTGGCGGTCAGGTCATCGCGATAGTATTTCTTGGCCTTGTCCTGGTCCCATCCGTCGGGATTGTAGACATAGCGCTTGTAGAGCTGCTTGCCTTCCAGAAGGGCAACGGCAGCGCGCACGCCGGCAGCGCCCTGGGCGGGACTGTATTCCGGAGAGATCGACTTGAACCCATCCGTAATCCACTGGCCGAAATAGCCATTGTTGCCCTCGCCCGAAATCGGCGGAATGGGTGTGCCGAACTGCTTGAAGACATCGACGCAGGCGCGCGTCATGTCGGCGCCGGACGACCAGATGCCGTCGACCTGCGGATTGTTCAGATAGAGCGTCTCGCACAGCTTCTTGGCCTTGTCGTACTGCCAGTCGCCATGCTCCTCGGCAATGATCTGCACATGCGTGCCCTTGAGCGATTCCAGGAGGCCGTTATAGCGGTTGGTGTCTTCCGGATGGCCGGCCAGGCCACGCAGGACCCAGATCTTGCCGTTGTCGCCGACGGTCTTCACCAGCCAGTCGCCCATGACCTTGCCGAAGTGCTCGGCGCCGCCCTGGATTTCGGTGGTGTAGGCGTCGGAATCGATACGCCCGGTGTGAAGGATGACCGGGATGCCGGCGGCGACCGCCTTGGCGATGCTGGCATTGGCCGACGTGCTGGTCACCGGTTGAACGATGATGGCGTCGACATGCTGTGCGATCAGGTCCTCGATATCGGCCACCTGCTTCTTCTGGTCGAAGCCGGCATCGAGCAGGATGAATTTCGAGATGCGCTTGTCCTTGGCCGCGGCGTTCTCCGCCTCATGCGCCACCTGCACCGTCCAGGTGTTTGCGTTGACACCGAAGTCGCTCATGCCGATGACCCAGGGCGGGTCCTTCTTGAACGCACCGGCGGCGGTCATGCGCGTGTCGTCGGGGCGCGGCGCCACGCCGTCCATCAGCTTGACGTCTTGCGCATGCGCCAGGGACGTCACGGCAAGCGTGGACGCAACGAGCATCCCCAGGCCGACGGTTTTCAGCAATCCTAACATTGAACACTCCTCCTTGTGGTTGCTCCGGCCTACAAATTCGTATGGCCACGAGACGCTCTCCCAATGCATGCCCCCGTCACAAACCGACCGATGCGCGCAATTCTCCCGCCCCCGAACACATGCGTGTCGAAGCCCAACTTCTGCTGGACGATGATGACGGTCGAGAACTCCTCCGGGCACTTTAGAAGCACAGCGGATTCGCCCTGTCAATAGTTAGTCAGGTTGAATGACTATTCCCTTGCTTGCCTTTCGCCGCTCCACTATCCATCATGAATGGCGCTCGCCGGCTTCGGCGCGCAGTCTGTCCCGGCGGGAAAAACATGCGATCAGTCTTGTGCTACGGCGACTCCAACACGCACGGCCAGATCCCCGGCAGGGGGCCGCTCGAGCGCTATGGTCCGGGTGAACGCTGGCCGGGCATATTGCGTTCTCAGCTGGGCCCTGACTGGTATGTCATCGAGGAGGGGTTGAGCGGCCGCACCACCGTCCACGACGACCCGATCGAGGGCGCCCACAAGAACGGCCGAACCTATCTTCGTCCTTGCCTGCAGAGCCATGCGACGCTCGACCTCGTCATCATCATGCTCGGCACCAACGATCTGAAGATCCGCTTCAACAAGCCGCCGTCGGAAGTGGCGATGGGGATCGGCTGCCTCGTCTACGACATCAAGGAGCTGGCGCCAGGTCCGGGCGGCTCGACGCCCGAGATCATGATCGTGGCGCCACCGCCGATGCAGGACGACGTCAAGGAATGGAAGTCCATATTCGCCGGCGCGCCGGAGAAATCGCGCCTGCTCGCGCTCGAGTTCGAGGTTCTGGCGGACTCGCTCGAACTGCACTTTTTCGATGCCGGCTCGGTGGTGTCGTGCAGCGAGGCGGACGGCTTTCACATCGATGCCGAGGCGCACAGATTGCTGGGCACCGCGCTCGCCCGCGCGGTCGATGCCATCGGCTGGAGCCGCTCGACATGAGCAACCATACCGCCGCCAGGCAACGCGCTCTTACCGACGGGGCGACCTTTGCCTGACATGAGATTCGCACCACCCAATCCCTTGCGCATCGCCGATCGTGCGAGCGGGCTGAATGCATTGAGCGTCCGCAGCTACAACGAGCGGCTGGTGCTGTCCCTGCTGCTTCAGAACGAAGGCATTTCGCGGATGGAAATCGGCGAGAAGACCGGCCTGTCGGCGCAGACGGCTTCAGTCATCGTTCGCTCGCTCGAGCAGGAGGGCCTGGTCTCGCAGGGCGAGGCGCAGCGCGGCCGCGTCGGGCCGCCGACGATCCCGCTTTCACTCAACCCGGAGGGCGCCTATGCGGTTGGCGTCGGCTTCAGCCGGCGCAGGATCGACATCGCGCTCATCGACTTCATCGGCACGGTGCGCTTCCACACGCAGTTGCCGGCGGATGAAGCCAATCCGTTTCCGCAAAGCAGCGATCTGTTCGGCGCGATCGGGCAAGCCATGACCAGCCTGCCGGTCGAGGCGCGCAGCCGGGTTGCCGGCATCGGCCTGGCGGTTCCCGACGATGTCGACACGATGGCTGCAACCCGCAACGGATCGAGCACCTCGCTCAAGGCCTTGCAGGCCGAGATCGAGGAACAGATCAAGCTGCCGGTTTTCGTGCAGAACGACATCACCGCTGCGGCCGGCGGCGAGAGTATGTTCGGCGTCGCAAAGCCGCTCAACGATTATCTGTTCTTCTATCTCGGAGCACGGCTGCAGAGCAGGCTCATCCTCAACCACCAGATCTACAAGGGAAACTCCAGCGCCAGCTTCGATCACGGCCTGATGCGCCTGGAGAGCGAACTGGCCATGCGCGGGCGCCCGTCCGAAATCATCTGGAGCAGCAGCCCTGAGTGGCCCGATCTGGGCGAGGCCTACAGCGCATGGCTGGGCGAGTTTTCCGACCGCCTGAAAGCGTCGATCTCCGCGCTGACCCAGTTTGTCGAGTTCAGGACGATCGTCCTGTCCAGCTATGC
>NZ_RZQA01000494.1:0-4885 GCF_004022915.1 Mesorhizobium sp. M7A.F.Ca.US.006.04.2.1 | reverse complement strand
CGGTAGGAATCCTTGAGCGCTATGAGCTCCCCCGAGAAAGCGAAGATATCGCAGCCGTCGACTTCGATTTGCTGCCCCGCTGCCGTGGTGCCGACGAAGCGCCATGATGAAAGCCCGGTGTCGCCCGTCACGACGTGCCGTCCTCTGGTCCACGCGGCCTTCGGGAAAGCATCGAACAGCGCTGCATAGGCGGCGCGCACGGCGTCACGCCCCATATGCTTGCGCCCTTCGGCATCGGGTCCAGCCGAGCCGTGGAAAGCGCAATTCTCAGCCATGCAGTCCATCAGCGCGCCCACGTCGCGGGCGTTCCAGGCTGCGAGGAACCGGTCGAGCACGGCGAGCCGCCTGGCTGCGAGGTCGCCGGCCTCAACGACCTCGACCTCCAGAAAGGCGAGCGGCGCATCGCCGGCATTGATGACGTTGTGGGCCACACCCGTCCGCCGCGAATAGGGCACCCCTTGAGTGAGGGCGGCTTGCGACTGCGCGCCGTCCGGGCCTTCGAGACCGAGCTTGCCGTCCGTAAGCGGCACGATGACGTAGTCATGGCCATGGATATGCCAGCCGGTCTCGGCCCCGGCGGCAAAGCGCCATTCGGTGACCCGAAAGCGTTCGTCGTCGATATGGACGACCGGTTCGGCTTTCATGCGGGTCATTCGAGTCCCTCCTTGGCAACCGCACCGGTCAGGCGCTCAAGCGTCCGGCCCATGCGCGTCATGATTTCTTTCACATCGTCTTCTGTCGAGATCATCGGCGGGCAGAGCGCGAGCTGATCGCCGATGGCGCGGAAGATGAGGCCTTCCTCGTGGCCGATCCCTGCTGCGATACCCCCTGCGCGCCCAACCTTGGCGAAGGGGCGTTTCGTCGCCTTGTCTGCCACCAGCTCAACGGCGCCGATAAGACCGGTGCCCCGCGCTTCACCGACAAGCGGGTGATGGGCAAATGAGCGGATGCCGGCCTGGAACGACGTCTCGAGGCGGGCCGCGTTTCCGATCAGGTCCCGCTCCTCGAAGATGGCCAGGTTTTCGAGACCCACTGCCGTCGCGACCGGATGACCTGACGCCGTGAAGCCGTGGCCGAAATTGCCGATCGTGGCGGTGTTGTCGGCGATCGCCTGATAGATCGCATCGGAGAAAATGACGGCGGCAAGCGGCATATAAGACGACGTGATTTGCTTGGAGACCGTCATGATATCAGGCGTGAAGCCGTATTTCTGAGCGCCGAAGGGCGTACCAAGCCGCCCGAAACCACAGATCACCTCGTCCGCTATCAGAATGATATCATTTGCCCGGCAGATTTTCTCCACGCCTTCCCAGTACCCGACCGGCGGTGGCAGAACGCCGCCGGCTGCCATGAGCGGCTCTCCTATGAAGGCTGCGATGGTGTCAGCCCCTTCTTCGGCGATCACCGCTTCCAGCTCGGCGAGCAGGCGCGCCGTGAAGGCGGCTTCGTCTTCGCCTGCCATGCCGAAGCGATAGAAGTGCGGGCAGGTCAGGTGGCGAACGGGAATGGCCGGCAGATCGAAGTCGCGATGGTTGACCGGCAAGCCCGTCAGGCTGCCGGAGGCGACGGTGATGCCGTGATAGCCCTTGGTCCGTGCCAGGAATTTCTTCTTTTTTGGCCGGCCCAGCGCGTTGTTCATGAACCACATCATCTTGACGATGGTGTCGTTGGCTTCCGAGCCCGACGACGTGAAGAAGACACGCGTCAGGTTTTCCGGCGTCATCTCCACGAGTTTCTCCGCGAGCCGGATGGATGGCTCATGCGCCTTGGAGGAGAAGGTGTGGTAGTAGGGCAGCTTCAGCATTTGCTGATAGGCAGCGTCGGCCAACCGCTTTTCCGAAAAGCCGACGCCCACCGACCAGAGCCCGGCCAGCCCTTCGATGTATTCCTTGCCGCGTTCGTCATACACACGGATGCCGTCGCCGCGGCTGATGATCAGCGGCCCGGTTTCTTCGTGCTGACGCAGGTTGGTGTAGGGGTGCATGGTGGTGGCGATGTCGGCGGCGGCGAGAGAGTTGGAAAGCGCATCCATGGAAGTCCTCAGCGGCTTGGAGAAATGGTTCGGGCAGTGAGTTCGAGATAGTCCTCGAGTCCCCTGCGTGGAGCTTTCACGATTCGGGAGAATGAATCATGGCAGGCCGTTGGAATGAGTGTCGATGATCCGCCGCATCAGCGCGGCGACGTCGCGCGCATTCGGCGGATCGGAGTGGATGCAGACGGTGTCGAAGTCGACCGGGCGGATCGTGCCGTCTGTCGTGACGAGTTCGCCTCGAGTAAGCGCCCCTATCATGCGGTGCTCGGCAAGCGTCAGGTCGATGGCCGACTGGACGCGCGGGATGATCAGGCTGCCGCCGGGAGCGTAGGCAAGATCGGGAAAGAACTCGCCCACGAAGGCAACGCCGAGTTCGGCTGCCGCCGTCTCGTGACAGGTTCCCGCCATGCCGAAGAGAGGGACGCCGAACGGCTTGACCGCCGCGGCAATTGCCCGGGCAGTGTCGACGTCGTGCGCGGCCATGCCGTAAATGATGCCATGCGGCTTGACATGGCTGAGTTGCCCGCCCTCGGCGACCAGCATCCCTGTCAGAGCACCGATTTGATAGAGGAAGGCAGCTGTCAGTTCCTCCGGCTGAAGTCTCATTTCGCGCCGGCCGAACCCCTCACGATCGGGAAGGGAGGGATGCGCGCCGACCCGCTTGCCATGCGAAAGGGCGAGCCGCACGGTCTTCAGCATCGTCCATGGATCGGAGGCGTGGAAGCCGCAGGCGATGTTGGCGCAATCGATATGAGGCATGATGCCGGCATCGTCACCGAAGCGCCAGTTGCCGTAGCTTTCGCCCATGTCGCAGTTCAGGGTGACCATGGTTTACTTGCCTCAGCCCAGAGTGTTCAACGCCCAGCCGGGGGCGATGTGCGGGAATTCCGGCGGTGGTTCGCGCTCATGCAGCAGTCGAAGCACGCGTGGCGGCGTCACTGGCAGCTGCCGTACCGGCTTGCCGATGGCGCGTGCCACAGCGCAGCCGATTGCCGCGCCCACCGCCAGGATCGGGACCTCGCCCGCACCCTTGGCGCCTAGAGGCCCCATCGACGGCGCGCCCTCGTAAAGGTCGGCGGCGACCGGAACCACATCCTGCGCCAGCGGCAGGCGATAAGTCTCGAAATCGTCCTGCGCGATGCGTCCGTCGGCGGTGAGCGTCACCTCCTCGTGCAACGCATAGCCGAGCCCCTGTACCACGCCGCCCTGTATCTGGCCCAGGATGGCGCGCGGATTGAGCGCGCGGCCGACATCTTGAACTACGCGATAGGCCAGCACCTCGACATGGCCGGTGTCTGGATCAACCGCCACCTCGGCCTCGTGAACGACGAAGACGGGAATGTCGAGCGCATCGATGAAATGCCCCATCGCGCAGCCGGACATTGCCGGAGTGTTCCTGGCGGTAAAGGCTCCGCTTCCGGTGATCGGGCCGGTGGTTGCCTGCGCATGGGCGACGACAGCGGGGATCGACATGCCGGAACCGGGAAGTCCCGTGATCTCGACACGACCGTCCCGCAGCACCAGGTCTTCCGGTCGGGTCTGGAGCATCTCGCCGGCGGTCCGCAGCAGCTTCTCTCGCACTTCCGCGCAGGCGGCGATGCTCGCGGCACCAATGGACACGGTGGTGCGCCCACCGCCAACGCCGACATCGAGACCGGCGGCATCCGTATCGGCTTCGCGCACGATCACCTGGTCGGGAGCAAGCCCGAGCTGCCCAGCCACGATCTGCGGCAGGGATTGCACCATCGTGCCGGATCCGATCTCCACACCCGAGGTGACCAGCGTTGCGCTGCCGTCGGCGTTCAAATTCACCGTCGCCGCCGAAGGCCCGACGAAAACGAACCATGTGCCGACCGTGGTCGCAATTCCATAGAGCCTGCCGTCGGCCTTGGCCTCTGATGTACCGGTGCTGGCGCGCAGTGTCTCCATGCGATCGAGCATCGGACCCAGCACGTCGGCCTCGAAAACCTGCCCCGTGGCACCGAGATCGCCATCTCCCAGGACATTTTTCTTCCGGAACTCTATTGGGTCGAAGCCTAGCGCATCGCAGATTTCGTCGGTGTGTCGCTCCAACGCGAAGGTGTTGTAGACGCCATTGCAAGCTCGGAAAGCGCCGTTGGGTGGTGTGTTGGTGTATACGGCGCGGCTGACGAGCCGCGTTGCGCCAACCCTGTAATTGCCGCCCAGCGTGTGCGCCGTCATCGTTGTCAGGAAAACCTGTTCGCCGCCATACGCGCCGCAGTCCATCAGCACGACCGCCTCGCGTCCGGCGATGTATCCTTCGGCAGTGACAGCGGAGCGGATGCGGATTTCCGCATTCTCGCGGCAGAGGCAGGTTGCCATCTCTTCCTGCCGGGTGTTTTCCAGGACCACCGTGCGCCCGGTCATCCGCGCCAGAAGTGCCGTGATCGGCTCGATGGACGCATCGAATTTCAGGCCGAACCCGCCTCCGACAGGCGGCACGGTGACCCGCACACGCCCGGGCGCAAGCTGCATGACCCTTCCGGTGACGTTGCGAACTGTCCAAGGCACCTGCGTCGAGGTCTGGATGTGAGCCCGGCCGTCCTCCCAGGAGCCGATGGCAACGCGCGGTTCGAAAGGCACATGGCTCTGCCGGCCGACGGTAAAGCTGCTCTCGACTATGCGTATGTCGGGACGGGCGAAGGCCGCATCGACGTCGCCGCGGCTGGATTTTGCCTCCCATGCGATGTTGCCGGCACGTGCGCCGCCCTCGGTGATCGCCTCATAGCCGCGCCAGCCCTCGTGGACGAGACGGGCTGCGGGCTGGAGCGCTTCGGCCATGGTGGACACCGGTGCCAGCGGCTCGATCTCAAGCACGATGACGGCAAGCGC
>NZ_RZQA01000493.1:0-4922 GCF_004022915.1 Mesorhizobium sp. M7A.F.Ca.US.006.04.2.1 | reverse complement strand
ACTCGGGCCTGTGCAATGCAAGCATGCGTAAAGTTTTTTCTGCAGGCCTGGAACCTCTCTCTGAAATCGAAATTGGGTCTGCAGCTTGGCTCCCGGGCCAGGTCTCAAAGCAGGGCCCGCCGCTGTTTGTGTCCTCAGTGGCGGGCCCACTTCGTTTCCGCTCAACACTACATTGCGATTGACTAAAGCAACGAACATCCAATGAACGCAATCTCACATGCATCGATCCATGGCCAGGTCGGCACGATCATTTTTTGGGTGACGGTGACCACGCCGACCAGTCGGTCACAAGGAGAACCAAACGACGAGACCTATAGCTACGGGCACAACGGCAATCCGGCCCTCCGCGATTTGTCGCGTCGGGTGTTCTTTCCTCCCGATTGCCGCAGCGTCGCAGTGCGACGAGCCGGTGAGATTGGCCGAAGGCCTGACGCCGGAAACGCGCGAGCGCGCCAAAACTACTGGATGATGCGCGGTGATGGTGGGATTGCTATCTTTAACTATGCCGATTTGCGGCTCTTGGCCTTTGGCCGGTCTTGGCCGATGCCTTCCTTGGCGAGGCTCTTTCGCAAAACCGAGGCCAGGTCGACCACGTTCTCCTGAGGCTTTGGCGCTGGTTTCGGCGGTTTTTTGCCCTTGCGCTTGGCGTCGATCATGGCAATCAACGCATCCTCGTAAGTATCCTCGAATTTCGAAGGATCGAACTTTGTCACCTTCTTGTCGATGAGAAGCCCCGCGATTTCGAGCAAATCCGAATCGTAATTTGGGCTTTTCACGTCATTAAAGACGGTGTCTTCCGATGTCATCTCATTGTGGGTGCGCAACTCGGTCAGCAGCATTCCTTTTTCAAACGGCTGTATCAATACTTCGCGGCCGCGCTGATAGAGTACGACGCAGGAACGTGCCGCGACGCGCTTCTTGGCCATCGCATCGCGCAGGACGGCAAAGGCCTCAAGGGAAGCGCCATCTGCCGGGATCAAGTAGTAGGGCTTTTCGAGATAGCGCGTGTCGATCTCGGCAACCGGAACAAAGGAATCGACATCAAGCGTATGCTGGGACGTCAGTTTCAGTTTCTTGATCTCGTCCGGCTCGACGTGGATGAAATCGCCCTTGTCCGCCTCATAGCCTTTGATCTGATCCTCGGCTTCGACAACATCGCCGGTGCCTTCGTCGACATAGGCACTCTTCACGGGTAAACCGTCGCTGCGGTTCAAAATCTTGAAGTGGATTTTCGATGCCTCGCTGGTGGCACCCACTATCTTGACCCCGCACGACACGGAACCGACCCTCAGAAAACCCTTCCAGACCGCGCGTGGCGCCACCATGCCGTTCCTCCTAGACGTCGACTTCCGCACAACGCCAGGCACACGGTTCCGTTCCGCGTCATGGGCAGCACCTTGTCGCAAGCTTATTCCTCACGGTAGTCCAGCAGCTTGGCGTGGCGGAGCCTTTCCTCGCCCTTCAGGAACCGCACGCGACCGACCAGACCAGGCTTGAGCCATTCGGCCTTTTCTTTCTTGAGACCGATCGGCACTGGTCCCCCGACCTTCCCTTGCACGCGATCCCAAAGTCGCTGGCGCTTGTCAGCTTTAAACGCAACGAAAGCGCCGCCAGCATATCGGCCTTTGTCGGCCATGAGCACCATTGCGGGCTTTCCGGCCTCGCGCTGCACGCCAATAATGTCCATTTCCTTTTCGGCATAGCACTTGATCTTGCGCCAGTTCATCGTCGGTCCGCTGCGATAGACGCTGTCCTTGCGCTTCGAGACCATGCCCTCCAACCCTGCCCTGTCGACCAGGTGATAAACCGCGTCACCGGTGCCGGGCAGGGCTTTGCTGACCTGAATGCGGCCGACGGCTGGAATCAGTTCCTGCAGGATCTCGCGGCGGTCTTCCACCGGCATGTTGCGCAAATCATGCCCGTTCAGGTGCAGGAGGTCGAATGCCACCAAATACAGATCGCGCGACGGCTCACGACGGGTGACGGCTGACTGCAGGGCCTGGAAGTCGGACAGGCCGGCCTCGTTGACCGTGATTGTCTCGCCATCGATGATGAAACTTTCCGCCTCGATCGCCTCCGCCTCTCCGGCAAGTTCGATATAGCGGCCTGTCCAGTCGTATCCGTTCTTGGTGAACAGCCGGATCCCGTTTTCATCCTTCATGATTTGGGTCCGATACCCGTCGAATTTGATCTCATGGAGCCATTCGTCGCCCTGCGGTGGCGTTTCGACCAGCTCGGGCTCCATGGGCTTTATGAACTTCAAACGCATGCGCTGACTCGCATAGTGCGATTCAATTAGCGCGCGCTAAAATGGTTCCGGAACATTTTAGACGAATTGAATGTTTGATGGTTATGACGAAGCTATCCGACCTTGGACCGCCGATTCCCGGCACGCAGCACGGCGGCGAGCCTGCCGACGAGCGCGACAATTTCATGACCTGTCCGGTCTGCGGCCAGCCGTTCGACATGCGCGATTTCCGCCAGGTCGCTTGGCACAATCTGCCTCAGCATGAACCGCTGGAATCGGAGCTTGCCACGGGCCGGAACGCGAACTGGTTGCGGATCCGACCATTGAAATAGCGGCCCTTGGCAAAGGCAGATTTGAAATCGGCGACGATCTCCGGCGGTACATCCAGAAAGTCGTACTGCCTGCCACTCGCTACAAACCACACTGAGAGAACCCTGGTTTCCGGGTCGTATTCGAACTTGCGTATTGAGGTCGACGGCATGGTGCACCAGGTCATTGCCGGTGAGCGACCCGCGAGATGGCCCGCCCTGTGAGGAAGCAGAGAGCGGGCCGACCACGGCTGTACGTCCATGGCCATCATCGCCTCCACGGAAGGACGGTGACAGCATTCCAACTCCCATTGGATTTCGGTGTTCCACACATAAACAAAAAGGCCCGCCACCTCTCGGCAGCGGGCAGTGTAGGTCGCTAGGATCACCCAGCGGTACCTAAAGTACACCCCGCCTCGCCAAAAGGGAAATGTTAGGTATCTCTAATGGATAATTCGGACCCTGGGGCTGACCGTGGGGTATCAAATCCGAGAATATCCTGCGGGCCAGGTGATAGCGGAATACCGAGCTGGGGCCCCGACATCCTATTGGGCCGCCGCACAGGCAACGAAAATGCCCGTGACGCTACACCGATCCGGAAACTACTTTCTTGAGGTGACCGATGCGAGCACGGGAGGGTGTTCGCCTACCAATACACCGATTTGCTCTACTGAGTGGCTTTGAGCAGCGGCTGCTGCTTCACCTCCGGGCCAAACCGGCCGCTCGATTCATAGCCGCAGCGGGCTGTCCTAGGGATAGTTGGACTGGACGGTGTGTTGATTCACCCCTGCTGGATGGCTGAGGTGCAAAACCATGCAAACCACAATGCCCCGATACGCGACAGAAAAGCGGTTGCATCGTCGACTTTATTCAAGCCGGAATTCAACCGCATGCTTGTCGGACTCACGAATGAGGCCACTGTCCATGGCGGCTTCGAACGCCTTGGTGAAATACTGATCATCGGAGGCCTCGTGATCCTGCTGCGCAAGATCGATCGGCAGCGCTCCGATCACGCGGCCCGTTGTCTTCTCGATAACCGTGACGGTCCTCTGCATCATGGTTTGTTGACCGTGTCGTCGACTGCGTTGGCCGTTGCCTTGACTTCCCGGCCGACGCCTCGGACGGCGTTGGCGCAGGCCGCAAGGGCAAAGGCACAGGCAAGAATGACAATCGGTGTGATGCGTAGCAGTTTCATGGACGGGTTCTCCTATTTGTGATTATCAAGTCCGCTTTGCCGTATCGCACCTGTAACCGCCATCACCTTGTTGTGGGCGGCCGCTTCATCTGCGGTGTCAAAGGGCGTTGCGATGGTCGTCCCATCCAGAGCCAGTATCACAGCCAGGAACGGAAGGCCGATCAGCGGTGGTGCGTAGACAACGTACGCTGGGCGGGCATTCTTCATCGCCCATGTAGCACCATTTGTCGGTCAGGACCTAATCCACCTTAAAATGCCGAAGCGCCTCTATTCTTCACATCGCCGACTTCCTGCACCACCGTGGCAAGCGATTCCTTCTATAGGAAACAGCCATGATTTTCCTTCCGGGTAGTGATTGGGGTATGGTCGTGGAGAAATCTGCTGACAGCAAGTCGGCGACCTGGCCCCAAGTCCTATGCGTGCGAGGATGGCCATGGATCAGAAGCAGAGGCGGCCCAGATCCGCCATGCCGAAGCCTTATCGGCCCGCCCTCGGTTTCCAACATTTCAAGCACGAAGTTGTCGAACATCTGCCATCCCCAAAAATGGGCGGTTGTCGGCTTGAAGAACTCCTTGAGCATGGATTGGTTCGGGACGTGCCAATCGCGACTGCAGATCGTTTCGGCTCCCGGTTAGCTTTCGCTCAGGGCTCATTCTGGACGTGAATGGCTAGACGGATTTAACGGAGCAGGCCCTCGTCGTCGAACGCGTTCCAGCCCTCCAACTTGGGCCGGGGAGCGTCATCTCTGGGGTTATTCCCGGCACCGCGAACCTTCTCGCTACCCTTTCCCGCCCGCGTCAGGGCAGCCTTGCCGGCGCCACGTCGCCTGTTCTCTGTAACTTGCTGCGCGTCCTCTTCACGCCAAAGGCTTGGCAGATCACGATCAAGGATGTCCTCGATGTGCCTGGGATCGAACACGTGGAAGTTGACGGCCTTGGATCGACCGCGCATCTTCACGGTGCGGGTGCCAATGCTTTGCAGCCGTCCGTCCTTCAGCCACTTGTGACGCTCACGCGAAGAGATCGCAAGGATGTCTTCGGCCTCGCGCGGCAGGACCGGGAGTACTGCGATGGTTTCCAGTGTCTTGGCGATCTTGTTCGAGGCGGCCTCCAACTCTTCGGCATCGTCTTCACGCATCCGCAATGTCATGCGACCAGTCTCGGCTTTGACG
>NZ_RZQA01000492.1:0-4931 GCF_004022915.1 Mesorhizobium sp. M7A.F.Ca.US.006.04.2.1 | reverse complement strand
GGCCGGCGCCGATGCCGACGGTGGCGCCGTCCCTGACGTAGACGATGGCGTTGGACTTGACGTGCTTGGCGATGCGGAAGGCGAATTTCAGGTCGACCATTTCGACCGGCGTCGGCGCCCTCTTGGTCACCACTTTCAGTTCGAGGTCGTCGACGACAGCGTTGTCCCGGCCCTGGATGAGCAGACCGCCGGCGACGGATTTGACCGTCGTGCCCGGCGTGCGCGGATCCGGCAGCCCACCGGTGACCAGCAGGCGCAAATTCTTCTTCGCCGCGACGATGGCCGCTGCCTCGTCAGTGGCGCCGGGCGCTATGATGACTTCGGTGAAGGTTTTTACGATCTCTTCCGCCGCCTCGGCGTCGAGGGTGCGGTTGACCGCGACGATGCCGCCGAAGGCCGAAACCGGGTCGCAGGCGAGCGCCTTGGCGTAGGCGGCTTTCAGCGAGGTGCCTTCGGCAACGCCGCACGGGTTGGCGTGCTTGATGATGGCGACGGCGGCGGAACGCGCCGGATCGAACTCGCCGACCAGCTCGAAGGCGGCGTCGGTGTCGTTGATGTTGTTGTAGGACAGCTGCTTGCCCTGCAACTGACGCGCCGTGGCGACGCCCGGCCGCTTGTCGCCATTGATATAGAAGCCGGCGCTCTGATGCGGGTTCTCGCCATAGCGCATCACCTCGACCAGCCTGCCGCCAAAGGCACGCCACGTCGGGTGTTCGATCTCGAGCGCTTCGGCGAACCAGCCGGAGATCGCCGCGTCATAGCTGGCGGTGCGGGCGAAGGCCTTGGCGGCCAGCTTCTTGCGGAAATCCAGCGACAGCGAGCCGATGTTCATCTCCAGCGCGTTCAGCACCGAGGCATAGTCGCCGGGATCGGTGACGATGGCGACATAGGCGTGGTTCTTGGCCGAGGCGCGGATCATGGCCGGGCCGCCAATGTCGATGTTCTCGACGATCGATGCGTAGTCGGCGCCGGAGCGGCGGACCTCCTCGAACGGATAGAGATTGGAGACGACGAGATCGATCGGCTCGATGCCGTATTTGCGCATTGCCGCTGAATGCTCCGGATCGTCGCGCACGCCAAGCAGCGCGCCATGCACGCCGGGATGCAAGGTCTTGACGCGGCCATCCATGATCTCGGGAAAGCCGGTGAGCTCGGAGACGTCGCGCACCGGAAGGCCCGCGTCAGCGATCGCCTTTGCCGTGCCGCCGGTCGAGACCAGCTCGACGCCTGCGGCTGCCAGCGCCTTGGCGAAATCGATGAGGCCAGTTTTGTCGAAAACGGAGAGCAGGGCGCGACGCACGGGAACCAGGTCTGGTGCGGGAATGTTCTTGGCGGCGACGGCCATGGGCTGGCGGCCTTTCACGACTGGTGTGGTGGGTGCCCGGCCCGTAGCACATGCCGCCCGGAAATCAAACCAGCGGTCAGGTGGGTCAGTTGTTTTCCGGGTAGCCGGCGATGCTGGTGCGGGTCAGCTGCCAGTGGACTTCGGCGATTTCCGAGGCCTTGAAGGCAAGCACGATCTGGCGGCTGCGGCGCGGGCCGCCAAGGCCGGCGAAATAGATCGATTCCTCGACCTCCGGCACGACTTCGGCCGATGTGAACACCCAGGTGTCGGCCTGATCGGCAGCCAGCACCAGGCGGTCATGCTCGTCCTGCAAAAGGTTGACATCGGGATGAACGTGGAAGCGGACGGTGACGAAGTCGCGGCCATTGTTGCGGATCGCGGCACTGCCGGGGCGCTGGAAGCGGTCCCGGCCGGCCAGCACATTGCCGTTCGACGACAGCTTCAGTTCGCGCTCATGCAGGAAACCAAAGCGCGCGACATAGCCGTCATGGCGGGCGATGAAACCCTGAACGCCCTTCTGGTCGGTACGCTTGCACTGCACATGCTGCGGGCCGCCGATCAACGGCGAACCGAGCAGGTCGTTGACGCGCAACGAGTGGCTGAAGCGCGCCGACGAGGTGTCGTTGATGGTGGCGGTCGAGTGCGCGGCGGTGGCGCGCGCCAGCGGCCGGAATTCAGCCGCGCCGTAGGTGTCGATGCCGGCATTGACGATGTAGTGCTGGCGCCCGGACGACAGTTCGAAGGCAAGGCAGCTGGCATGTGCGGCATTGGACACGTCGACCGGCGGCGGCGGGCCGGTGTCGGCGATGACCGTGGTGCCGCCCATAGACAGGCGCTCATAGCCGGAATGCGGCGCATGCAGCAGCGGCGCGCCAGCGGTGTCGTCGTGGCGCAGGATGGTGGCGATGCGGTCGTGGATGGTGGCGCCCATGCCGTTGAAGCGGGCGAGGCTGCCATCCTGATGGCGGAAGAAGCGCAGCGCCGGCAGCATGCGGTCGATGGCGCCGATCAGCGCCTGCGGCGGCGTTTCCGCCTGGTTGGCATAGGTCTGGCGCAGTGGCAGAAGGTCGGCGAGGATTTCCAGGACGACCATCGGATTGCGCGAAATGTGCCCGCCATCGGCGAGGATCTGGCGGTCGAGTTCCTCGGCAAGATTGCGGGTCGCGCCACGCAGCGCCGATGCCGGCGCCGGCAGGGACAAGGCAGCGAAGGCGAGCGCGATGCGGGCCCGCAGCCTGTCCTTGCCGTCGGGCATTTCGCGCGCCATCGACCTGAGATAGCGGATCTGCATGGCAACCGACTTCAGGAAGGCGCGGTAGAAAGGGAACTCGGCGCCCTGCAATACGACCGAGGAGTGCTGCAACCAGGCGATGATGCGCTTGGCCGTCGTGCCGGGCTCCCAGGCGATGCCGGAAATATGGCTGCCATGCATGGTGATCCAATCGGAGACCAGGGCGCGGGCATTGGCAGCGGCAAGCTCCGTGCCGGCGGCGCGCATATGGCGCAGCCAGCGAAAGCCGTGCAGCGTCTTCTGCCAGCCGTGATTGGGCACGTTGATCTGGAAAGGCGACTTGCCGCCGGTCTCGACCAGATGCCCCGACAGGGGATAGCGGCCGTAATAGATCTCGAGTGCGATCTGCGGGTCGGCGAGGCGCAGGTCCGGCGGTGCGATCAGCACACGTTCCGGCGTGCGGCCGGAATAGCGCCAGCGATAGACAGGCCCGGCGCGCAGGCGCCGGCGCGTTTTGCGCCAGAACTCCTTCGCGACAAGCGTCCACAGACGCGTCGTGCTGCTGGCAGCCAGTGCCAAAACCCCTCCTGATCGTCCTCTACCCCGGCGCCGAGTCTACATGATTGCACGATTCGTGCGAAGGCGAATTCCACGAGCCCGGGCCGGTTCACCTGCTTCTGCCGCCGGTCCTGCCTAAAAAAGGCAGCAAATCCGGCAGTTCAAGCCCTAGCCGGCTCGCCGCATGCGAGCGGCGAAGAAGCCGTCGAGGCCCGAGCGTTCCGGTGCGCCGAGGTCCAGGTCGGCGGGCGTGGTGCGCAGCGTGCCTTGCGGCGTCAGGAATGGATCGATGCCGGCGATCTCGCCTTGCAGCAGCGGATCATTGGTGATTTCAGGCGTGCCGGCGAGAAAGGCGCGACAGAGATCCTCGCCTTCGAGCGGATCGAGCGAACAGTTGGAAAAGACGATCCTGCCGCCGGGCTTCACCAGCGTCACAGTGCGGGCGAGCAGCCTGCGCTGCAGGTCGGCCAGTTTTTCCACATCGGCCGAAGTCTTGGTCCATGGCACGTCGGGATGCCGCCGCACCGTGCCGGTCGACGAGCAGGGCGCGTCGAGGAGAATGGCGTCGAACAATTCCTTCGGCTCGTATTTGAGCAGGTCGGCCTGGACGATCTCGGCGGACAGGCCGAGGCGCTCGAGATTCTGCGTCAGCCGCACGAGCCGGTTTTTTGACGTGTCGACGGCGGTGACCTTCGCGCCGGCAACGATCAGCTGCGCGGTCTTGCCGCCGGGCGCGGCGCAGAGATCGGCAACCCGCAATCCCGTGACATCGCCGAACAGTCGGGCGGGCAGGCTGGCCGCGGCGTCCTGGACCCACCAGGCGCCCTCGGCAAAGCCAGGCAATTCAGTGACAGGACCGACAAGATTCTCGACCCGCACCGTGCCGGTCGGCAGGACGATGCCGCCGAGTTTTTCGGCCCAGAGTCCGGGATCGGCCTTGACCGAGAAGTCGACCGGCGCCTCAACGCGGTGCGCTTCGAGGATCTGTCTGGCCTTTTCGTTGCCGTAGGTAGTCTTCAGCCTGTCGGAAAACCATTTGGGCGCCTCGTCGGTGGCGGCAAGGGCGGCAGGCAATTCCGTTTCCTTGGCCCGTGCCAGTGTGCGCAGCACGCCATTGACGAGGCCGGAGAACCGCACCGTGCGCGGATCGGACTTGGCATGGGTCACCGCAATGTCGACGGCGGCGCTGTCGGGAATATCGAGGAACAGGATCTGTGCGGCCGCCACATGCAATATGTGCGACAGCGCCGTAGCATTGGGCGGCAGCGGCTTTTCCAGGCGCCGCGCCAAGAGCCCCGATATGGTCATGCGATAGCGCAGCGCGGTGACCAGAATGGCGCGGACAAGGCCGCGATCGCGCAAATCGAGCGCCTTGTATTGCGGGTGGCCGTTCTCGTGATCGGTCAGCCCGTCAAGCGGTGTCCTGGCATCGATGACGGCGGCAAGCAGGCGGGCCGCTGCCTTGCGCGCGGCGAGACCGGCGACGAAGTCGCCGCCGTCCCTGTGTTCCTGATCACCTGAAACCGTGCGTCGAGGTCCTCTGTCCGCCACGCTCACGACCACCGGCCCCTGGGCCCGGTCGGATTGCGACCCCATGGGTTGGATTTGGGCTTGGCGGGCTCCGCCGGCTGCTCGGGCCGTGCTGTCTGATCCCACGGGCCGGATGGCCGCAGTTCGTCCGCCTGGCGTGGCGTTGGGGCCTGGCGCGGTGCAGCCCGGGTTTCGCTGCCGGCCATGTCGCGCGCCATCGCCTGCAAGGCTGCAATGCGGTTCTCAGTGGCGGGGTGGGTGGAGAAC
>NZ_RZQA01000491.1:0-4931 GCF_004022915.1 Mesorhizobium sp. M7A.F.Ca.US.006.04.2.1 | reverse complement strand
GTCTCACCCAACGACATGCAGGACGAGGTCTGCAAGAAGAAGACGCCGCAGGAGCAGTCCGAGGCGCCGCCGGCCGCCGCCAAGAACGTGCCGAAATCACCCTATCAGGAAAAGCTCGACCATGTGCCGACGCTGGTTGCCGTCGGCCTTGGCGGCGCCACCGGTCCGGCGCCGAAGGCCATCCTCGACCAGGGCGCGCAGGAATTTGCCGATGTGCCGATCCCGAGCTGGCGGCCCGACAGGCCGGCACCGGCCGGCACCGGCCCGAAGATTGCCGGCTCCGCCGCGCAGGGCGACCAGCCGGTCAAGGTTGCGAACTAGCCAATGGGCAGCGGCTTCCCGATCCCAGTCTCGGTGCTGACCGGCTTCCTCGGCGCCGGCAAGACGACGCTGCTCAACCGGCTGCTCAAGGATCCGGCGCTGGCCGACACCGCGGTGATCATCAACGAGTTCGGCGAGGTGGCGATCGACCATTTGCTGGTCGAGCAGTCTTCCGACGGCATCATCCAGCTGTCGGACGGCTGCCTGTGCTGCACGGTGCGCGGCGAACTGGTCGATACGCTGGCCGACCTGGTCGACAGACTGCAGACCGGCCGCATTGCCCGGCTCGCCCGCGTCATCGTCGAAACCACCGGCCTTGCCGACCCGGCGCCGGTGCTGCAGTCGATCATGGCGCATCCGGCGCTGATCCAGGCCTTCCGGCTCGACGGCGTCATCACTTTGGTCGATGCCGTCAACGGCAACGCCACGCTCGATGCCCATGTCGAGGCGGTAAAGCAGGTTGCCGTCGCCGACCGCATCGTGCTCAGCAAAGCCGATCTGGCCACCGACCCCAATGAGCTGGAAATGCTGCGGGCGCGCCTGCGGCAGATCAATCCGGGCGCCGAACTGCTCGATGCCGGCGACACGGAGACAGGCGTGGCGGCGCTGTTTGATTGCGGCCTCTACAACCCGGCAACCAAATCCGCCGATGTGCGGCGCTGGCTTGGCGAGGAAGCGGCGCACGATCATCACCATCATGCTGGTCATGATCACGAGCATGGCCATGACCACGGCCATCGTCACGATCAGCGCGTGCGCTCCTATTCGCTGGTGCATGACGGCCCGGTGCCGTTTTCGGCGATCGAGATGTTCCTCGACCTGCTGCGTTCGACCCATGGCGAGCGCCTGCTGCGCATGAAGGGCGTCATCGAGCTCAGGGAAGACCCGTCGCGGCCGCTGGTGATCCATGGCGTGCAGAAGATCCTGCATCCGCCGGTGCAATTGCCGTCCTGGCCGGATGGCCAGCGTGGCACGCGGCTGGTGCTGATCACGCTCGACATGCCGGAAGATTATATCCGCAGGCTGTTCGCCGCCTTCACCGACCGGCCGTCGGTTGACACGCCCGACCGCGCGGCGCTGGAAAACAATCCGCTGGCGATCGCCGGGCGGTAGCCCCCAACGATTACGGCGCGCCGCGCTCGACCAGGAAGCGATGGCCGCCGGAGACCGCGGCCGTTTCAATCAACTGGTGGCCGCTCTCGGAGCAGAATGCCGGAATGTCGATGACGGCGAGCGGGTCGGTGGTCTCCAACCAGAGCCGACTGCCCGGTTGCATCCCCGCCAGGCGCTTCTTGGCCTTGAGCACGGGCAAGGGGCAGTTCAGCCCCTTGAGGTCATAAATAGCGGCGCGATCAGCCACGGGCGATATCAACCGCCGAACATGCCGAGCAGCTTGTTCTTCAGCTTCGTCACGCGACTCTCGTCGGCACTCGCCGCTTGCGTTTCAGCCATTGGCGCCGTTTCCGAAGGAGCCGCGATGGTCGCGGTGGCGACTGGGGCCTCCTTGGCGGCCTTCTCGGCCTCCTTTTCGGCCAGAGCCTGGGCCTTGGCGGCTTCCTTGGCTTGCTTAGCCGCCTCAATGGCAGCCAGCCTCTGCTCCTCGGCCTTCTGCTTGGCAGCTTTTTCCGCGTCAAGAGCCGCCATCTTGCGGCCAGCGGGCGAATCGATGCGGCCCATGCGTGCCGTCTCGGTGACCGAGCCGTCATTGTTGAGCGACGGCGGATCGATCGGTACGCGTTCGCCGCGTGCGCGGCGCTTGGACCAGTCGGAGACGATGCTGGCTTCCTTGATACCGGCGATGGTCGGCTTGGGCGCCGGCACGCTGGCCTTGACCGCGCCGCTGAACGCCGCGTCATAGGTGCTCATGTAGGAATTGTAGGCGCTCTTCAGCGAATCAGGCTGCGTCGTCGCCGGGCAGGCGCCAGTCGGATCGAATGTCTGACCGTCGGCGGCTACCTGGTTGAAGACATAACGCTTCTCGCAGACATCGACCTTCGGCGGCACCTTGGTGATCTCGAAATTGTCGTAGCCGACCTTGAGCATCTTCCAGAAGTCGTAATTCGGGTCGTTGCGGTAGCGCGCCATGTTGGCGGCGGTCATGCGGAACGGAAACGCCTGGATCTGGAACTCGGTCTGGCCGCCCTGGAAGGCGTCGCGGCCGAAGGCATAGATCTGCTCGATCTGCGCATCGGTCATCGAATAGCAGCCCGACGACGAACAGGCGCCGTGCACCATCAAATTGGAGCCGGTGCGGCCGTTGGCGCGGTCATAGGCGTTGGGATAGCCGATGTTGAAGGACAGATGGTAGTTCGAGCGCGGATTCATCTGCGCCGGGCGCACCGTGTAGAAGCCTTCCGGCGCCTGGCGGTCGCCTTCGGTGTATTTCGGCCCGAGCTTGCCCGACCATTTGCAGATGTCGTAGCTGGCAACCATGTCATAGCGGCCGTTGGTCTTGGCCTTCCAGATCTCGAGCTTGCCTTCTTCCTTGAAGATGCGGGCCATCACCGACGAGGTGCGGACCATGCCCTTGGCCCTCATGTCGGCGAGGATCTTGTCGGGCAGCGGCTTGTTGGCCTCCGGGGCAAAATCCTTCATCGACGAATTGTTGCAGCCGGCAACGCCGAGGGCAGCGATCAGGATTCCGGTGCGGGCAAGCTTGACAAACATGGCTACGGATATCGTCTTTTCTCTGGCGCCAGGACGTTTCCTGCCCCGGCTGCTACACTGCGCATCGACGGACCCTAAGCCCGTTAACCCTAATAAATTCCTTACCGCAAGTGCCGACGCATCCCCCTGCGGCAGTCTCATTGAGCCGAATGCAGCGGCATTTTTGTGGCAAAAATGCTCCGCTCCGCCACATTGTTGCGGCCAAGGGTGCCTGTGGTCAGAGACTGCGGCCCATGGCCAGGTATTTTTCGCGGCGCTGTTCGCGGAAATCGGTGTTGGCGCCGGCGAAGTCCTTCATCGTCCTGGCGATGAGGTCTCCGGTCGCGGCGATCACGGTTTCGGCGCCGCGATGCGCACCGCCGAGCGGCTCGGGGATGATGGCGTCGATGATCTTCAGTTCCAGAAGATCCTGCGCGGTGATCTTCATGTTGGTCGCCGCGTCCTTCGATCGTGTCGTGTCGCGCCACAGGATCGAGGCGGCACCTTCCGGCGAAATCACCGAATAGATGGCGTGTTCGAGCATGTAGACGCGGTTGGCGGTGGCGATGGCAATGGCGCCGCCCGAACCGCCTTCGCCGATGACCACCGAGATCGACGGTACTTTCAGGCCAAGACAGGTCGAGGTTGAACGGGCGATAGCCTCCGCCTGGCCGCGCTCCTCGGCGTTGACTCCGGGATAGGCGCCGGCCGTGTCGACCAGCGTCAGGAGCGGGATCTTGAAGCGGTCGGCCAGTTCCATCAGCCGTACCGCCTTGCGGTAGCCCTCCGGCCGAACCGAGCCGAAATTGTGCTTCAGGCGGCTGGCTGTGTCGGAACCTTTTTCCTGGCCGATGATGGCAATGGGTTCGCCGCGGAAACGGGCGAAACCGCCGACGATCGCCTGGTCCTCACCGAAATTGCGGTCGCCGGCCAGCGGCGTGAAATCGGTGAACAGGCCCTTGATGTAGTCGACGCAATGCGGCCTGTCGGGATGGCGCGCCACCTGCACCTTCTGCCAAGGCGTCAGCGCCTTGTAGGCATCGCGCAATGCGTCGCGGGAGCGCTTCTCGAGACGGTTGATCTCGTCGCCGACATCGACCGCCTCGCCATTCTCGGCAAGCTTCTTCAGCTCGAGGATCTTGCCCTCGAGGTCCTGCACCGGCTTTTCGAAATCGAGGTAATTATACATGCGTGAGCGGACCGATACGTCGGAAGGCAGTGGCTGACGGAACCCTTGAATCTAAGGCTCCGGGCGGTGAAATGTCGTCCTCACATAGCGATATGAGGCCTAGTCGGCAAGCGGATGATGATCGTTGACCAGCCGCACCAGCCGCTCTTCCAGCACATGGGTGTAAATCTGTGTCGTCGATATGTCGGCATGGCCAAGCAATTGCTGCACGGCCCGCAGATCGGCGCCGTTCTGCAGGAGATGGCTGGCGAAAGCATGGCGCAGCACGTGCGGCGAGATCTTCGCCGAGGCAATGCCGGCCCTTGCCGCCAGCCCTTTCAGGTCACGCGCGAAGACCTGGCGCGAGAGATAGCCGCTGTCCGAGGCGGCCGGAAACAGGAACGGACTGTCGGCCAAGGCTGGCACCTTGGCGCGGGCGGCAAGCCAGGTCTTCATCGCCGCGCGTGCCTTGGCGGAGAGCGGCACCATGCGCTCCTTGTCGCCCTTGCCGCGCACCATGAAGAAGCGGTCGTCGCGTTGCGCCACCGTCACCGGCAAGCCGACCAGCTCGGAAACGCGCAGGCCGGTGGCGTAAAGCACCTCGACCAGCGCATGCAGGCGCAGTGATGCCAGGCTGTCCCCATCGCCCGACGAGACATCGCCGGCTTCAATTGCTGCACGGTCGATCAGCCGGCCGGTGTCGGCCTCGCTCATCGTCTTGGGCAGCGGGCGGCCCTTTTTCGGGCTGTCCAGCGTGCCGGTCGGGTCATCGCCGCGCAGGCCTTCGGCGTAGAGG
>NZ_RZQA01000490.1:0-4933 GCF_004022915.1 Mesorhizobium sp. M7A.F.Ca.US.006.04.2.1 | reverse complement strand
CTCATTGACACCGCCTTCGCCCAGCCCGGAAAGCGCTTCGTCCGTCGCGACCTCCTCTTTCAATGTCTCGTTGAGGAGCTTGACGACGTCGCTCTTGCCAAGCTGTTCAGCCCACGCGACCAACGTGCCGTAGCGCGCGATTTCATAATGTTCGACGGCCTGTGCCGCGCCGACCAGCCCAGCATCCAGGGCTGGGTCGCCCTTGTATTCGTCGAGAATTTCCGACCCTTCCTCAAGAATGCCGTCGATCGCCGGACAGGTTTTGCCGCGAGCCGGTTTGTCCATAAGTTCGAACACTTGCTCGAGCCGATCAACCTGGCCTTCGGTTTCCATGCGATGTTTCTCGAAGGCCGCAGCCACCTCCTCGGATTCGGCGCCCTTTGCCATCTTCGGCAAGGCCTTGAGTATCTTCTTTTCAGCGTAGTAGATGTCCTTCAGCCCATCGAGGAACAAAGCCTCCAGTCCCTTGGTCGTCGCTCTTTTTGCAGTCGCCATGATTTGTCTCCCTTGGATCGTCGTGAAAGCTCACCGGCGGTGTAGCCATGGACTAACTTTCCATGGAAGCAGTTGTTCCCTGGGGGCGACGTGGAAGGGCAGCGCGTCGAACACCGCTTTTATCGAGGGCCGATCGACATCAAAAGGCGATGGACGATGACGGTGTGAGAACCGCCGGCAGGGGGGACGGAAAGCACCGGGGTTCGTCGCGCCGTATGGAGTAGATGGTGAAAAGAGATACTTCCGAGGGGTTCATATACGAAATCATATTTACATATAAAACAAATCATGATGATCTTGCTGTCGTGCAACGGCGGCTAAGGTGGTCGGTTCCGGCGTCCGTCGCCGAGCCTGAATGCCAGCAGATGATCGTGCACAATGAAATCAAAGATGATGTCGCGGTCGAGTGAGCCGTGCATTGGTCGGATGTAGGGAGTGCGGCATGCCCTTTGATGTCATCGTTGTCGGAGCCGGCGCAGCCGGGGCTGTCCTTGCCGCCCGGCTCACCGAAGATGCGGGCACGAACGTGCTTTTGCTGGAAGCGGGGCCGGACTTCCGGAGCGGCGAGCAACCTGCCGAGATGGCGAGTCCAAATCCCTTCAACCTGCTGCTTCCCGATCATTTTCAGCAACAGTATATGTACCCCGACCTGATGGCTCGCCGCACCAAGCGGCAGGAACACCGGGTCTACTGGCGCGGCAAGGGGCTTGGCGGTTCGACGGCCGTCAATGGGCAGATTGCCATTCGCGGCGTGCTCCATGCCTTCGACCGCTGGGAGGAAATCGGATGCAAGGGCTGGTCGGGAGCCGACGTGCTGCCCTTCTTCTGCCGGCTGGAGGATGACCCGATCGCGGCTAATTTTCACGGCAGCGATGGCCCGATTCCGATCTACCGCGCGCCTGTCGAAAGCTGGGGAAGCGTCGACAAGGCCATGCGCCAAAGCGCGATGGCCCTCGGCCATCCCTGGCATGACGATCTCAATGCTCCGGATGCCGAAGGGGCTTGCACCTATCCCATCAACAGTCGAGCCGGCAAGCGCGTGTCGGTCAATGACGGCTATCTGGAAGCTGCCCGCGACCGGCCGAACCTCACCATCATCGGGCAGGCGACGGTGGACAAGGTGCTTTTCGATGGCAAGAAAGCGATCGGCGTTTTGGCCATCGTGGCCGGTCAGGTTCGCAAATTCGAGGCGCCGCTGGTCATCGTCTCGGCCGGCGCCATCCACTCTCCAGTCATCCTGCAGCGCTCGGGCATCGGTCCGGCGGCTCTCTTGAATCGAAAGGACATCGAGGTGCTTGCCGATCTGCCGGTCGGCGAAGGTTTCTTCGACCATCCTTATTGCCGCATCGAACTGAAGCTGAAGCCGGAATTCAAGGCGACCGATGTCGACGCGCGGCATACCAACTGCTGTGTGCGGATGAGTTCCGGTGTGCCGGGTGCCGAGCGCGACGACATCCTCTACGTCGCCATGAACCATGGCGGTATCGGCGTGGAGTCCGACAGCGCCCAGTTCGGCGAGGCCATGGTCAATCTGATCCTGATGGAGGCCAAGAGCCGGGGCACCGTGCAGTTGCGTTCCGCCAATCCCTTCGACCAGCCGATCGTGGAAGAGAACATGCTGGACGATCCAATGGATCTTCAGCGCATGCGTATCGCCTATCGCCACCTTGGCGAGATTGCCCGGCAGGCGCCGATCCAGGCGATCGCCGAGCGCGTCCTGCTGGGGGATTCCGATCTGCCTTTGTCATGGCTCGAAACGGCAAGCGACGAGGAGGTCGACAATTTCCTGCTGGCGCAGTCTTCCGATGCGCAGCATGGGATCGGCGGCTGTTGCATGGGTAGGCCCGGTGAGGCCGTGGTCGATCCGGAATGCCGGGTCTACGGTTTTGAAGGGCTGCGGGTTATCGATGCGTCGATCATGCCGCTCGATTGCCAGGCAAACACCAACCTGACCTCGATCATGATTGGCGAGAAAATGGCCGACAGCCTGCGCCGGTCCATCTGACAGCTCGCTGCCGAACGGCATACGGTCGCACGGGAGGCCCGCGCAAAAGGCGCGGGCCTTGAATGTCAGCGAGTGACGTCCACGGTAATCGTCTTCAGGTCGCACATTTCCATCAGCGTGTGCCGACCCCCGGTGCGGCCGAGGCCGCTCTGCGTCCCGGCGGCGCCGCCGGCAGGAATATGCGGCTCCCAATAGCAGCTCATCTCGTTGATGTTGACGATACCGACCCTCAGGCTTTCAGCAAAGGCAAAGGCGTTCTTGATGGTGCTGGTGAAGACCGCGGCCGACAGGCCGTAGGGGCTGGACGCCGCAAGTTCCATCGCCTCCTCGTCGGTCTCGAAGGTCAGGACGGGTGCAACCGGCCCGAAGGATTCCTCGACGTTGAGCAGGCTTTCCCGGGTCAGTCCTGTGACGATCGACGGCTCGAAATAGAGATTGGTAGCAAAACCCGACGCCACATTGCCGCCGGTGACGATCTCGGCGCCACGAGCGCGGGCGTCCGCAATGTGGCTGAGCACCTTGTCGACGGCGACCGCATTGTTGATCGGCCCCATCGTCGTCGCGGGATCGAAAGGGTCGCCCATTTTCACCTTCGCGGCCGCTTTCACCAGACCTTCGATAAACTGGTCATGGATGGATTTATGCACCAGCACACGTTCGGTGGCCGTGCAGATCTGCCCGGCATTGGCAAAGCAGCCGGCCCCCACCTGGGCGGCGGCCATGTCGATATCGGCATCGGCTAGCACGATGGTCGGACCGTTGCCGCCCATTTCGAGCAGAAGCGGCTTGCCCGCGCCACGCCGGGCGATCAACGCGCCGGTGGCGGAACTGCCGGTGAAGCCGATGGCATGGGTGCCCGGATGAACGACGGCCTCGTCGCCCACCTCCGCACCATCTCCCAGAACGAGATTGATGGCGCCGTCCGGCAAGCCCGCCTCGATGAAGCATTCGACAAGTGCCGTGGCAATCAGCGATGTCGTCGGCGCCGGCACCCAGACAACGGTGTTGCCCGTTGCGACGGCCGGTCCGAGATAGTAGAGGCAGGGCAGGGCGAGCGGGAAATTCCACGGCGTGATGATGGCAAAGATGCCCTTCGGCTGCAGGAAGCTGAAGGCGCGCTTGTTGGCATCGGCCAGGGGAAACGCCGCCGTCTCCAGCCACTTCATCTGCTCTGCCGCATTGCGGAAACCGAGAGCTGCCGCCGATGCTTCGGCCTTTGCCTCGCTGTGGAAGGGCTTACCCTGTTCCAGGCAGAGCAGGTGGGCAAGCTCTTCGGCGCGCCTGTCGATCGCGTCGGCGATGCGCATGCACAATTGAGCGCGTGCGAAGGTTCCCATCTTGCGCATGGTCTCGCGTGCGCCTTCGGCGGCTTTCACCGCGCGACCGACATCGGCGCGGGTGGAAAGGGAGAGATAGCCGAGATGCTCGCCCGTCGAAGGACTATCGATTTTCAGGAATTTGCCCGAGCTGCCGGCAATCCACTCGCCGCCGATGCGGTTGATGCCGATGCGGGCGGCTGCTTCCGGCTCCGAGACGATCGCCATGCCACGCAGGTTGGGGCCTTCGAGAGAAGATTTGAAATGGACTGTCATCATGCGTTCCTTTGGCCGAATTCGGATTGGATGTTCAAAATGGCGGCGCGGCTGCGTTCCACGGCTGCGATGAAAAGTCTGCTGCCGGCCTCCGCGCTTGCCTGCGATGGCGTGCCGATGACGCCGTTGTCGCGGATGGCTTCGAAACGGCGCCAGACGGTGACGGCCGGCGCGGCGTAAAGGTGAGGATCCGGCCAGGATGGCGGAGTGCCGCCTGGCGGGATGAGATCGCGGCGAACGCTGTCGCCAAGCACATGCATCATCAACGACGTTTCAAGCGCGCAAGCGTGACCGGTGCCTGTGGCGGCATCGGGCAGGGCCTGCGCCGCCACGTCGGCGATGAGATCGAAATACGAGAAACCCGCGGTGACGATGCCACGCTTGCCAAGGGTGGTGATCGCCACCTGGATGGCGGCGCGGTTTCCGCCATGGCCGTTCAGCATGACCGGCAGGAAGCCGTCTTCGGCAAGGCAGGTGCAGAGATCGACGAGAACGGCGATGAAGATCTGCGGGCTGAGGCTCATGGTGCCGGAGAAGGAGCGATGATGCTCGGACGAGCCATAGGCGAAAGGTTCGGCGACACGGATGGAGGCCTGTCCTTCCGCCGCGGCGAGCGCAACCGCTTCCGCAAGCCAGCAATCGACGCCGAGCGGCAGATGCGGGCCATGTTGCTCGACAGCGCCGAGCGGTAGAATGACGACGGGTTTATGCACGCCGGCTGTCGCGTGTCTTTCCGTATCCGGGGAGGTCATCAGCGCAAAGCTGGATCCAGGCGGGATCGGCAAGGCCGGAGCTGGCTCGTTCATCGTGCTGCCTCGACAAGCCGGGCCTTGGCGTAGGT
>NZ_RZQA01000048.1:0-14610 GCF_004022915.1 Mesorhizobium sp. M7A.F.Ca.US.006.04.2.1 | reverse complement strand
ACAATGACGATCTTCTCGGGGACTTGGCTGGAGCCTCCAGAACGCGGTTTCGGAACCATCCGTTTGATTTTCTCGCCGACGAATATCCGATCATCGCGTTGTTCCACCGACCAGCAGGCGAGTGGATTGAAGGCGGGGGCGCGCAAAGCCTCGCCTGTGCGCAAATCGAAGCACGCATGATGCCAAGGACACCGGACGGTATCCTCCACCACAAGACCCTCGACGAGCGGCCCGCCGTAATGCGTGCAGGTCGCCCCGACGGCGAAGACCTCCGCCCCGCGGCGCACAAGCAGCACCTGCTCATCGCCGCAATGGCCGACAAGCTTTGCGCCATCGGGAAGATCGGACAACGCGATCCCCTGGACCAGATCCGGCCCGTTCGGTTTGTTATGGCCTTCAGGCATTTTCTTCTCCTTTGGCGATCAGGTGTTGAAATCGCCTATACCGACGAGAAGCGGGAACTCAGGCCCGCCAGCCTCTGAATACCTTCACCTGATTGTGCGTCTTCAGGCTCTCGGCACCGCTTGTGCTAAACGTGCAGCCATGGACTCGATGCCGATTGGACGTCTGTTGTCCGTAGTTTCTCGCCATCTCTGCTATCATGCAAACGAATTTAATCGACAGTTGTGTGCATTATTTATGATTGCTCTCGCGTGATCCCGGGCAGGGAATTACAGGATTACTTGCCCCGTCTTACCCCAGTCGGCGAGAAAGGACGCCAGGCCCTTGTCGGTGAGTGGGTGTTTGGCGAGGTTTCTGAGCACCGCAGGTGGTACGGTCGCGATATCGGCGCCGGCGATCGCCGCCTGTTTGACATGGAGAGGGGTGCGAATTGAAGACGCCAGGATCTCCGTCGTGAAGGATTTGTCGTTGTCGTAGATCTTGCGGATTTCCCGGATCACCTCCATGCCGTCGAGCCCAAGGTCATCAAGCCTGCCGACAAACGGCGAAATGAAGGTCGCGCCTGCCTTGGCGGCGAGCAATGCCTGGTTGGCTGAAAAGCACAGGGTGACATTGACCTTGTGGCCGAGTTGACTAAGCGCCCGGCAAGCCCTGAACCCATCCCAGGTCGATGGCACCTTGACGGCTACATTGGCGGCAATGCCGGCCAAACGCTCTCCTTCGGCGACCATGCCGTCGAAATTGGTCGCGGTGACTTCCGCTGAAACCGGACCCTCGATCGTCTGGCAAATCTCCTTGATCACATCCCTGATGGGTCGTCCGGTCTTTGCTACAAGCGACGGGTTTGTGGTCACCCCGTCGAGAACGCCAGCGGCGGCAAGCTCACGAATTTCGGATATATCGGCGGTATCGACGAAGAATTTCATCGTCTTCTCCTCTAAGGTGAACGCCCATCGATCATTGGATGGGTGTTTTCTGCTTTGGTTCCCGGAGAGTTTGTTGTCGTGGCCGCGATCGCACGCCCAATGGCAATGGAGGAGCGCCCCGTCACTATCGGTGTCTCAGCAAAATCTCTCTAAGGACAACGGCGTCGTTGTGGGCCTCGTCATGAGCCGAGTAGACGAGTGTAACGGTGCCCTGCCGTATCAGGTCGCGCAGCTGTTCCAGTTCATCGCGATGCTCATGGATTTCCGCCGCATATCGCCGGCGGAATTCCTCCCAACGGGCTGGATCGTGTCCGAACCATTGCCGAAGCTCGGTGCTTGGCGCGAGTTGCTTCATCCAACAGTCGATGGCGGCTTCGGTCTTCCTGACCCCGCGCGGCCAAAGCCGGTCAACCAACACTCGCTTGCCGTCGTCGGCAGCGGGACTCTCATATGCCCGTTTCAATTTTACTCTGTCATTGAAGATTTTTTCACTCATCGACCTCGTGTCCCGTCTCCCTCCGTCTCGTTGACCGCATCAAGAAGTTCGGAGAATTCCTTTCCAAGGATCGCCTCGTCGACTTCGTCCAATACGACCAGAAAGACGTCGCCGTGATATCGCTCGATCCAGTGACGACCCGCTCCATGGCTGCGCAGGTAGTCACCGATCCGATGGATCGAGGAATATCCCAGGCCCTTGTGCAGCAGGAACTTCATAAAGGTCGTGCTTTGCGATCCGGACGGTTGCCCCTCACTCAAGGATCGACTTCTGTCCTTGGGCGTTGAACTGTTTCAGGTAGGCGATCACGTCGGCGATGTCCTGGTCCTTGCTGAGACCGGCAAATGTCATCTTTGTGCCGGGGACCAGTTTGCGCGGCGCGTGCAGATAGATCGTCAGGGTCGGTTCATCCCAGGTCAGACCGGAATTCTTGTTCGCCGCGGAATAATTGTAGCCCGGATACACGCCGGCCGCTCGGCCGACGATGCCATTCAAAACCGGACCTACTCCGTTCTTTGCGTCTGGGCCGACCGAGTGGCAGGCCATGCACCTCTTGAAGACGGCTGCGCCGGCTTCGGCGTTGCCGGGGGATGCCTCCAGCGCATGGGCCGACCCGACTGTAGTGAGAATTGCGGTTGTCAATCCAAGCAAAGTCGATTTCATGTTTGCTTCTTTCAACGCGTTTGTTGCGGGCTGGTCCCGGCCGACCCGGCCCTGGCGATATGGGGTTCAAACCCTGCCTGCCGGATCCGAACCGCGGATCCGGCAGGCGTTGCCTCAGGAGGGAACCAGTGCGCCGGGATTCTTCAAATACTGGTTCTTGATCGCGTCCACCGCCCAGTAGGCAAGAGCGCCTACGGGTCCGGTCGGGTTCTTCCCGGCGTTCTGGGGAAACACGCAAGCGCCGGTCACGAACACGTTCGGGACATCCCAGACCTGAAGGTATTTGTTCAGGACGCTGGTGCTCGGGTCGGCTCCAAACACTGCCCCGCCCGTGTTGTGCGTGCTTTGATAAGGCACGATCGAATAGGGCACGGGAGGGATGCTCCGATCAACCTTAGTCGCACCCATCTCCTTGGCGATCTTCACGCAGATGTCGGCCTGGCCGTTCATCTGCTTGACCTCGTTGTCCTGGAAGTCGAACGTCATCCTCATCAATGGACGCCCGAACACATCGGTGAAGGTCGGGTCGAGGCTGAGATAGTTCTGCCGGTAGGCCATCACCGCGCCCTGGTTTCCGACACTGGCCGCGTGGTCATAATTGTCGACCACTGCCTTTTTCCAGTCGGAGCCCCAACGCGGCGTGCCGTGGGGTGTTGGATGCGACTGGATCGGCCGGGCGCCCGAGTTGCTGCAGCTGATGCCGCCGCCGCCGATATAGCCGGCCTTCACGAAATCGTAGTTGTCGCCGTTGAAATCATCCATGCAGGTGCCGAGCGCGCCGGCGCCCATGAAGCGATTGAGGATGGTTTCCTTGTCGAAGAAGGCGGTAGCCCCGCCACCGCACTGATAAGCATAGTTGCGGCCGACCACGCCCTTGCCCGTGGCCGGGTCATAAGGCACGCCGATGCCCGATTGCAGCAGCAGGTTGACATTGCCGAGCGCATAGGCTGACAGGATGATGAGGTCGGCAGGCTGTTCGAACTCCCGCCCGCGTGCGTCGAGATAGGTGACGCTGACCGCTTTCTTGCGGGTCGAGTCGAGATTGACCTTCAGCACGATCGAGTTGGTGCGCAGCTCGAAATTCGGGTTCTTCAGCGCCAGCGGAATGACGGTGAAATGCGGGCTAGCCTTAGCATTGGCCTCGCAGCCGAAACGCTCGCAGAAGCCGCAATAGTGACATTGGCCGAAGGCCACGCCATCGGGATTGACGTAATCGCGCGACGCGTTTGACGACGGATTGGGGAACGGGTGATACCCGAGATTACGGGCCGCCTTCTCGAACATCACCATGCTCTGCGCGGCGATCATCGGCGGGTTGGGGTATTCCTCCTTTCGCGATCCTTCGAAGATGTTGCCACCATCGATCTTTCGGCCGTTGATGTTGCCGGCCTTGCCGGAGGTGCCGCAGGTCTTTTCGAACCTGTCGTAATAGGGCTCGAGATCGTCATAGGTGATCGGCCAGTCCTGCAGGTGCATATCCGAAGGGATGATCTTGTCGCCGTATTTGTCGACCGTCCGGGTGCGCGCCTGATGGTCCCATTCGAGCCAGCGCCAGGTGACACCGTTCCAGTGCACGCCGGCGCCGCCAACGCCCTGGCCAGGCAGGAACGAGCCGAGTTGCCGCATCGGCAGCGCCGTTTGCGATTCACTGTTGCGGAACGTGATGGTTTCCCGCCGGACGTTCTGCATGAGATCGTGGCGGGCGGCGTAGCGCAGTTCGTCATGGATCTGTGGGTCGATGAAGTCCGGATTGGTGTCACGCGGGCCTCCCCGCTCAAGGGCGACGATTTTCAGCTTGGTCGAAGCAAGTTCCTTGGCAATGATGCCGCCCGTCCAGCCCAGGCCGACAATCAGGACATCAATCGCGTTCAATTTGGTGGCCATGTTATAGTCTCCTTGTTCTTTCGCCGATTAAACGAGATCCTGGATGCCCTTCGGTTCAGCCGTATAGAGCTTGTTCCGAAATGGTTCGATCTTGTCCATATACATGGCGTCGGCGCCTGGGAAACCGATCATCTTCCAGGCCGCCCTGTCCTTGTTTCCGCCATACATCGGGTCGGCCAGATAGCCCTCGACCGTGAGTTGGAGCAGAAGCCCGAAGAAGGTCGCGGTCGGCACCGTCGGAAGCTCGACCTTCTTGCCGTCGAGTTCGGTCATCACCGCGGCACGATCCTTTGCCGAAAGGCCGTCGAAGGTGCTCTTGTGGTTTTTCTGTACGTAAGCGCTGACGTCGGCGATCCCAGCACGGATCAGTTCCGATGGCGTCATCGGCAATTGATAGCCCTGCTCGGGCGTACCCTCGCCAAATGGCCCTTCCAGATACAGGCGGTCGCCCTTGCCGTATCCGCCGGCCATCTGCCGGTCGATATAGATCGCGACGCCGAGTTCCTTGGCGCCAGGGCCTGTTGAGTCGCTTGGAATGAGCGTATCGACAGCCGCCTCGATGAAAGCGGACTCATCGATGTTGAAGAATTCGTAGCCAATGCCTCCAGCCTGAGGTTCGGTGGCGACGGCAACGTGATGATGTCTTGTGTCAGCGGTCGCAGCCATGACTTCGTCCGCCGAAGCGGATGCCCCAAGCGGCAGGGTGCTCGCCGCCGCTCCGGCAGCTCCAGCCGCGCCGAACAGCTTCAGAAAATCACGCCGCCCCACATCGCCTTTGCTCTTTTCTTCCCTCGACATGATTCCTCCTGTGACGCTGCAGGCAAAACGATGGGTAGGTGGAGAGAGCCTTGCGCTCCGCTCCAACCGGCGCTGCGCAGCATCCAGCGCTAAGCTTGGTGGATTTCTCGGAGCGTATTGCTGGCGTATGCCGCGTAGCAAACGAATTTAATCGGCAAATGAATACAGATTTTATGATAGATCCGAATCGTTGTTGCTATTGGACTCGATACGGCTTGATCGAATGGCCGCGATAAAATGGGGGCACTTCAGAGCGCAATTTCACTGTCATTTAAATGCAGTTTTTATGTTATGTTTTTTCATGGACGTCGAGCTTGCTCGTTCTTTTCTTGAGATTGTTTCCAGCGGAAGCTTCATCCGGGCCTCCGAACGGTTGAATGTCGCCCAGACAACCGTGAGCGCGCGAATTCGAAGCCTTGAGCAACAACTAGGTCGCCAACTTTTCGTCCGCCACAAAGGCGGCGCTTCGCTCACTCCCGCCGGCGAGCAGTTCCTGCGCCACGCTCCGATGTTCGTTCAGTTGTGGCAGCGCACCCTTCATCAGGTTGCTGTTCCACCCGGCAGTCGTGCTGTTCTGACTGTTGGTAGCGAAATCAGCATCGCCGAGCCCCTTCTGCTCGACTGGGTTCGATGGATGCGTCAATCCCTTCCGGATATCGCGCTTCATGTGCACGTCGATGTGCCGCAGGACCTAATCGATCAAGTCGCATCCGGGC
Source organism: Mesorhizobium sp. M7A.F.Ca.US.006.04.2.1 (assembly GCF_004022915.1). Taxonomy (NCBI): domain Bacteria; kingdom Pseudomonadati; phylum Pseudomonadota; class Alphaproteobacteria; order Hyphomicrobiales; family Phyllobacteriaceae; genus Mesorhizobium; species Mesorhizobium sp. M7A.F.Ca.US.006.04.2.1. Next base: position 8,725 of record NZ_RZQA01000048.1, on the reverse strand, counting down.
TCGTCGACGTGGCAATCATGTATGCGCCCCAGCATCGGCCCGGCCTGAAGATCGATCTGCTCATGGAAGAAAAACTCGTGCTCGTGACAACCGATCTGGAAGCACGCCTGGCGGGCAGCATAGACTACGCGCACATAGACTGGGGGCCAGATTTTACGTTTCATCATGGCATGAATTTCCCTGACGTCGCGCCGGACCTTTTTATGGATCTCGGCCCGCTTGCGCTCAGCTATATTCTTTCGGTTGGTGGATCCGGCTATTTCAGGATGAGCGCGGTACAGCCTCATATCGAGGCCGGACGGCTTCACCTCGTGCCCGAAACGCCGCAGTTCTCATATCCCGCTTACGCCGTTCAGTCTGCCAACGCAGATGAAGCCGTGGTGGCCCCTGCCATGGCTGGATTGCACTCTGTCTTGAATGGCGATGCTTTTTTAGGTTTCCCACCGTCTTGCACATGAGGATGCTTGATATCGTTCACATCGCGGTACCGATCCCGGATTGGACGAGGGTGACAACCAGTTGACGGGTTGCCGATCAATTTTGTACGAAAGTGCGGTCGATGGACCGGGCTTTCGAGATGTCCGCCATGCACTAAGGGATGGCTTTTTTGCCTTTCTGATGCATCTTTGGTGTGGCCTGGGTCTTGACTGAGATGTGAAGAACCCCAGTCCGGCGCTACTCAGGCAGGAGACTGGCTGGCGCCGATTGTCACCTGTGTGAGCGATCCCGAATTTGGAAACGTGGAAGCAGCGTGTAACTCTGCAGTGCGTTTCCAGCCCAATTTCGGCCGCCATCAAAAAAGACAAGCGACGGGCAATACGATGGCTATCTCGCCACGATACCGGGCTCGTCGCAATGTTCCAGCGAGGCCAGCAAAGAGTCTCATGGCGTTGCCGCCGAAACTAAGACAGATGCAAGAAAATTGCGTTGAAATCATAAGTGTCGTTTCACAACGAAGGCGCCGACGCCAAACCGAAGACCCGACCTAGCCGGGAAGCCATCAACATGTCTCCACCGCACCTGCAGCGCAGATGCGTTTCAAACGTCATCACCGCCGGTCTCTTAGGTTAATCACGGCGCACGCGATGAAAGCCACACACAAGCGTCCAAGCGTCGCCCTTCAGCGGTCACCGGAATGACGCAAGCAGCTAGCCGCCGTCTGTGGCGATCAGCATCCAATTTCGCTTCCTTGACTGGATGTCACTGGCAAACGTCCACGTATCGATCACTTCAATGATCTGCTGGGGATCTCCTGAAACGATGTCGTTGTTGGCCGAGCGTGTAACGCTGACCACGTCGGAAACGAAGCGAACGGCAATCTCAGCGGTACCATTCTCCTCAAGAGCGTCGACGACCTTTGCGTCGTTCGTGCCTATAAAGGTGAGTTGCAGCATCTCCGCCCGATCCCGGCGCCCGGCAATCGCCCGTTCGAAGATGTCGAGCACTTCCGGTCCGACAAGGCGCTTCAATGTCTGGATGTCCGCACTTGCATAGGCCAACAGGACAACTTCATAAGCCGCCTTGGCGCCGGCCAGAAACGTGGCAGGGTCAAAACTCGGATCGCTCTTTCGGATAACCTCCAAGGGCGTGTCGCCGGAAGACGTGATTTCGTTACTTCCGGCTAGACGCTCAGTCGGCGCATCGTCCGGTTTTGCCTTGTCATCGCCCGGACGTGACTGACGTTTGCTCCAACTGCCTAGAAACGCCCAATAAAACGCGATGATCGCCATGAGCAGTATCTGGTTGTTTGGGTCTGTGGTCTCGTTCATGAAGTTCTCCCGACAAAATGTCGAAGCGGGCGCCGGTTCAGAACCGGAGGTGACTTTTAGACAATGCGCGGCAGCCGTTCCCATTGATGGAATGGCGGCGGCGACGGCAGCAGCCATTCGAGCGTGGTCGCACCTTCGCCCCATGGATTGGCGCCAGCTTGACGCTTGCGGGCGAAGGCCTCCGCGACCGCGATGAAGAAGACGATAAGTCCGGCCGTAGAAATGTAGGAACCGATCGACGACACGAAATTCCAGCCGGCGAAAGCGTCGGGGTAGTCGGCATAACGTCGAGGCATGCCAGCCATGCCGAGAAAATGCTGCGGGAAGAAGACGAGGTTGACGCCGACGAACATCAGCCAGAAATGCAACTTGCCGAGCGTTTCGTTGTACATGTAACCAGTCATCTTCGGGAACCAGTAGTAGAAGCCGGCGAAGATGGCGAAGACCGCGCCCAATGACAGCACATAGTGGAAGTGGGCGATCACAAAGTAAGTGTCGTGATAGACGCGGTCGATACCGGGGTTGGCAACCATGATGCCAGTGACACCACCGATGGTGAAGAGCAGGACGAAGCCGAGAGCCCAGAGCATGGGGGTCTTGAACTCGATTGATCCTCCCCACATGGTAGCCAGCCACGAAAACACTTTCACCCCAGTTGGAACGGCGATGACCATCGAGGCGAAGGCGAAGTAGCGCTGGGTGTCCAGGGACAGGCCCGTGGTATACATATGGTGTGCCCAGACAACAAAGCCGATCGCACCGATTGCCACCATCGCATAGGCCATCCCGATGTAGCCGAAGATCGCCTTCTTGGCGAAGGTCGAGATGACATGGCTGATGATGCCGAAACCAGGCAGGATCATGATGTAGACTTCGGGATGACCGAAGAACCAGAACAGATGCTGGTATAGGATCGGATCACCGCCGCTGGACGGTGCGAAGAAAGTCGTCCCGAAATTGCGATCAGTCAAAAGCATGGTGACGGCACCGGCGAGCACCGGCAGCGACATGAGAAGCATGAACGCGGTGACCAGCATCGACCAGGCGAACAGAGGCATCTTGTGCATCGTCATGCCCGGTGCGCGCATGTTGAAGATGGTGGTGATGAAGTTGATCGCGCCGAGAATAGAGGAGGCGCCCGAAAGGTGGATCGACAGGATGACCAGGTCGACGGCGGGACCCGGCTGGCCGTCCGTCGAATAGGGCGGATAGAGCGTCCAGCCGCCGCCGTGACCGAGCGTGCCGGGTGCTCCCGGAACGAACATTGAGGTGATGAAGAGGATAAACGACATCACCAGAAGCCAGAACGAGATATTGTTCAAGCGCGGAAAGGCCATGTCGGGCGCGCCGATCATGATCGGCACCATCCAGTTACCGAAGCCACCGATCAGCGCCGGCATGAGGACGAAAAAGATCATGACCAGCCCATGGGAACTGACGACGACGTTGTAGACACCCGGATCGCCAAATATCTGCAGGCCCGGTTCCTGCAACTCCATGCGGATCAACACGGAAAGCGCGGTACCGAAGACGCCTGCCATGATCGAGAACAGCAGGTAAAGCGTCCCGATATCCTTGTGGTTGGTCGAAAACAGCCACCTGACGAGAAACCGGGGCTTGTGATCATCCAAGGTTGTGGCGGGATTGGACATGACGTGCTTCCTGCTTTCACTGCTGGCTGGCAAGACGGCCTCAACAATGGACGGCATCTGCGATCCGCCGTCACAAAAGGATTAGCCTCGCCTGCGCTCATTCATTCATCCGTGACGATCACATCCATCGGAATGTCATGTGGCTGCGGATAGATGGTCTGGGTTTTGCTGCTGGCGTAACCGACGCCCACGACGAGAGGCCGCTTCGGCGCGGCGGCCAGGGTCCGGTCGAAGAAGCCGCCGCCATAGCCCAGGCGATAATTCGCCTGGTCGAAACCGACTTACGGGCGCGATGACCACATCCGGCTGGACCGAAGGCCCGTGTGACGGGACAAGAATATTCCACATTCCGCGTTCCAGTGGGTCTCCCGGTCCCCAAATACGAAACTCGAGCGGCCAGCCTTTTTTGATGACGACCGGCAGCGCGATCCGCCCGCCGCGCTCGATCACCCGGATCGCCCAGTTGCGAAGGTCCGTTTCCCCTCGAAAAGGCCAATAGCCACTAACGATGCGGCCGCTCACCCGGCCGACAGCCAGATCGAGAGCGGAAGCGATGCGCAAAGACTTCGCGAGGCGTTCCTCGGGGTCTACGGCTAGACGCTCGTCGATCAGGCGCTTGCGTTCCGCCTTGCGCCACCGACAGACATCCGACCAAGTGTCCTGCGCGATCGAATCCGCGCCATATCCCGGAACAAGTTCGTGCATGTAGCACGGCGGAGAGGCGTACTCTTGCGTTTCCAAGGGACCATCCTCCTGATCTGGCATTGCGCGCTCCATTAACCGTCGCAGCGGAAACCGCTCGGCCTCATCAAGGTTGCGCTGTGTAAAACAGGAAGGCAAACGGAATTAAATGCTGTATTGGTGCAAGATTATTGCACTGAACCGAGAAGCCCCAATGGACATCGACCGCGCTCGCACGTTTTTGGAAATCGTCCATTCGGGCAGCTTCCTGAAGGCTGCGGATCGCCTTCATGTCACGCAGACCACCGTAAGCGCACGCATTCGCACGCTGGAGGAGGAGCTCGGACGTCAGCTCTTCATCCGTAACCGCAACGGCGCGCAACTGACGCCGGCGGGCCGGGAGTTCGAGCGGTTCGCCCAGTCATTCGTGCAAATCTGGGAGCGCGCCCGCCACCAACTCGCCATCCCATCGGGACGGACAAGCGTCGTCGCCCTTGGCGGAGAGCTCAGCTTGTGGAACCCGCTGCTGCTCGACTGGCTGGTCTGGATGAAGAACGCCAGGCCGGAAATCGCCATCCAAGCCCAGGTCGGCGTACCGGACCAACTGATCGAGCAACTCAGGACCGGTGTTCTTGACATTGCGGTGCTCTATGCGCCGAGGTTGTTGCCGGGATTCAGGGTGGAGCTTCTCGTTGAGGAGCAACTCGTTCTGGTCCGGACCATGGACCGAGACGGGGAACCCGGCGGCTCCAAGGACTATGTCTATGTCGACTGGGGCCGCTGTTTGCGGCCCAGCATGGTGCCAGTTCCTCTGCCTTCGGCGAGCCGGGATTGATGGTCGGCCTGGGACCGCTGGGGCTGAGCTACATCTTGCGCGCCGGCGGAATGGGTTATTTCCGCAGGGGCGCAGCAGCTCCCCATATCGAGGCCGGGCAACTGGAGGTAGTAGAAGGCGCGCCGGAATTCACCTATCCGGCCTATGCCGTCTATTCGGAAGCAAGCGAGGCGCGAGCCGACGTACAGGAGGCGCTGCGCGGCCTGAAGCAAGTTGTGAATTGAGCGTCGCTCCCGGCGCGAAGCCATGGTTCGCGTTTGACCGCAAAGACTGCAACGGCAAGCTGGTCGGCTTCGCCGGTTCATCTACATTTCGATCAAAGCGTAGGCCAGGCCAAAGATTCCGGTCATTAGAACGGCGAAGAATGCCCAGCCTCTCAACGCGGCTCGCACATCTTCAGGCTTGGCGCCCTTCTGGTTGTTGTAATCATCCATAATCAGACCCTACTTTGTTGGCCTCAATTGATACAGGGCAAGGCCCGACGGGACGCTTGTCCACCCGCCTTCACAGCCTTCGGGACAGTCGAGTTCTCAGGCGGCCGATGGACCCGGGTCGTCGAACCCGGCATCGAATGCCGCCGCGACTTTGCTCTGAGCTTCGTCGTGCGGTTCATCGGAACGATGGACGACGCGCAGAACCGGTCCGTCCGGTCGCCACGAACCCGGCTCGGCAACGCCCGCCAGCTTCAGCCTCTCGCGCCTTGCGGCTTCTGGCTGATAAACCACTTCATGTACGGTCAGCGTTTCAAGGCTGGCGTCCGAGGTCGGAATGGAAATGGACTGACCCTCGGCCAGACCGAGCAGCGCCAGGCCGCGCGGATTGGTGATAGGCAACAGCATGCCAACCAGACCGCGCATGTGGTCATGGGCGACGATGCGGGTTTCGGCAGGGCCGTCGTTTACCCGATAAGCCACGCGGCTGCTGAGCGTCACGACGTTTGCCGGGGATGTCTTCCCGAAACATCACAACTGCGCTCGAAATCTTCCGTTGAAGGATCGCCGACAAGGCATCGCCGAGGGCAGGTCGGCGCTCCTGCATCACCTCAAGAATGGTGTAGTCCTTGGTGGTCAGTTGGCAGCTATCGATAGTGGGCATGGCACGTCTCCAGCCGGCCCTGTGCAAGGGGTCCGGCGTCAGGCAATTGATCGGGTTTGAAAGCTACCGCTGTGCCGGGCCAGGATAGGCCGGCGCAGGGGTCACACTCCCGCGATGAGGCTGCCCGCGTGATTGAGGAGACGGATGCCAACGCCCATGTCTAGACGCCCGCAGCGATTGTCGAAGACGCTGGCGCGCGCCGATCGGCCACATCGCCTGCCGGAGCGGGCTGGCTCACATCAAGCACCAGCAGTTCATGCCGACGCCCGTCTCGGGCGGTCCACATGATCGACTGCCCAGCCGAGAGGCCGACCAGGGCCGTGCCAATCGGCGTGAGGATTGAGACCTTGCCTTCGGAGATGTCCGCATCGCCAGGGAAAACCAGCGTCACCGTTTTCCGATCGCCGGTATCGGGCTTGAAAGTCACGGTCGAACCCATCCGGACGGTGCCGGCGGAGACCCAGCCATCAGCGACGATGCGGGCGCGCTCGAGTTCGGCGAACAGCTCATCTGCCGCCTCCGGATTTCGGGCGGCAACGGTGTTCGCGAGCGCCGACAGACGCGCGTGGTCCGACTTCGAAATGCGGATGTTCGGCTTGCGCCGGCTTTTCGTGATGTCTTGCATTTGAGTACTCATGTTTCTGCCTCGCGTCCGAGCCCGGCAAGGGATCGTCAGCGGTTGTCAGTGCGACGGAAATTTGTTGCTGAATGCGCCGATGCCGCAGGGACTGATGCGACCCTGCGCCAATGTTACATGTTCAATTTTTACATGTTCACCCCTCGGCTCGGGGCGCGCATGGCAGCCGAGCCGGGGGTTACGATCCCGCTATGGGGCAAACCCGGAAAAGAAAATCGCGACGGATTTTGGCGACGGTGCTCATACCCTATAGTTGGGGAAGCAATCTGCGAAGTCAAGGCGCTCGACGTCAGACTCAGCGGCAAGAGAAGCCGATCAAGCATTTCCGGCGGCCCTTGCAGCACAGTAGAGCCGCCGCCTAGGATGCCACTCCGAATACGCGATAGCATCGTCAACCAGATTACTAGCCAAAGTACGCCCAACGACCGGCGGTTATGATTTCAGGGACGAGGAACAAGGAGCTGCCATGAAAATCCTTGCCGCGACAGATTTTTCCACCCGTTCGCTACGTGCATTGCGGCGAGCTGGCCTTGTGGCTCGGGACGTCAGCGCCGAACTCACGCTTGTCCATGTCGTCGACGACGACCAGCCCGCAGATATACTCGAGCTCGAAAGACGCGAAGCACAGCGATATCTTGAAGAACAAATGGCCTCGATCCCCGAACTGCAGGGGCTCCGCTGCAGGTCCACGGTTGTCGCCGGCGACCCGTTCGACGGCATCCTGAAAGCGGCCGCAGCGAGCTCGGCGGATCTCATTGTCATGGGCGCGCACCGCAAGCAGTTGCTCCGCGATATTTTTGTCGGAACGACCATCGAACGCGTGATCCGTACCGGACCATGCCCGGTCCTCATGGTGAATGCTGAGGTGGAACATTCATACAAAAAGGTGATGGCCGCCGTGGATATGTCGGAGCCGTCCGCACGCGCAATCAGGACGGCGAGGGAAACCGGGCTCATAGGCGACGCCAGTCTTTCGCTGGTCCATGGTTTCGATGCGTTCGCCAAGGGAAAAATGTCCAATGCTGGAATAGGCAAGGACGAGATAGCGCGCTACGTGGCGGCAGAACGTTTGCAGGCGGGTAGGGAACTGGTCGCGTTTCTGGAGGCGAACGACTTTGGCGTCGACAACTGGTCGCTGCGTATCAAGGAAGCAGGCCCCGTCGAAGCAATCATGGAGGCGATCAAGGAGGTGGCGCCCGACCTTCTGGTGATCGGAACGCATGGCCGTTCGGGTCTCATCAAGGTACTTCTGGGCAGCGTGACAGAAAGCATTCTGCGATCGGTCGACGTGGATGTTTTCGCGGTGCCGCCGATCCGAAGTTGATCGTGGCCTACGCGCCAGATGATCGTGGTTGTTCGTCTTGGGATTCTGCGGCCATCTCGAATGGCGGGACGCCATCGTTGCCTTCGCTGCGGTCTCGGTAAAGCGACGCGCGCGCCAGCAGCATAAGCGAGACGGGTGTCGTGACAGTCACGAACAGTGCGATCAGTATCTCGTGCAGGAGAGGTTTCGACTGAAGCACGGAATGAAAGATGATCGAGGCGATCAGAACACCGCCCGTGCCCCAGGTGGTCCCTAGCGTCGGGGCGTGAATTCGTTCGTAAAAGCTTCTGAACCTCAGGAGCCCGACCGACCCGAGCAGGGTCAGCGTCGACCCCAGGATCAAGAAGAACCCCGTGAGCAGAGCAGCCCAGACCGGCAGGTCGGCGACAGGGGTCATTCTATTACCTCGCCGCGCATAAGGAATTTCGCCAGCGCCACGGTCGAGACAAAGCCAAGCAGCGCGATCACCAGGGCAGCCTCGAAATAGACCGTGCTGCCGGCACGGATGCCGAAAGTCAGCAGGAGAAGCATGGCGCCGACATAGAGCGCATCGAAGCTCAGGATCCGGTCCTGCGCGCGCGGCCCCCGAACGAGGCGCAGCAGAGCACATGCCATGGCGGCGACCAGAAGCAATTGAGCGGTGGTGACGGACCATGCGATTATGACGCCGCTCATTCGAAAATCTCCATCAACCGTCGTTCATAACGCTGCTTGATCAGGTCGATCCTCGCC
>NZ_RZQA01000489.1:0-4938 GCF_004022915.1 Mesorhizobium sp. M7A.F.Ca.US.006.04.2.1 | reverse complement strand
CGCGTGGCGGCGGCGTGAAGGACTATCTCAATGGGCGCGGCATGCGCATCCTTGCGGCACTCGACGCGGTGTCATCAAGGCATTCGGCCAAGCAGGCGGAAGTCGCGCTTGCCTGGGTGATCGCTCGGCCGGGCGTCACCGCGCCGATCGCCAGCGCCACCAAGCCCGAGCAGATGGACAGCCTGATCAAGGCGGCGTCGCTGAAGCTGAGCGCCGCCGACATGGCCGAACTCGACAAAGCGAGCGACTGAAGTTTCGGCGGCCGCTCCTCGCACGAACGTCCAAGACGACCCTCTTGTCTTGCCATAGCCTCCTTCGCACGGGGCAAGACAGAGGGTGAGATGACTGAGCCGCTTCTTTTGCAGCCGGATCTTTGGCGCCAGTTGTGCGCGCTCGTGCTTGCCTCCGCCGTCGTCATGGGCAGCCCGGGGCCGGCAACGATAAGCGTCACCGCCGTTGGTGCCGCCTTCGGTTTGCGCCATTCCCTGGGCTATGCCTGGGGAATCATCCTGGGCACGATCGCCGTGCTTTTGGTTGTCGCGACCGGGGTCATGGCAGTGCTCACCTCGATGCCGAAGCTGGCGCCGTTGCTGGCTTTGGCCTCCGCGGCCTACATCCTCTATCTCGCCTTCAAGATCGCTACGGCGCCGCCGCTGGCCGCCCGCGCCGCCGAGACTTCGCGTCCCACATGGCTGGCTGGATTTCTTCTCGCGGTCGCCAATCCAAAGGCCTATGTGGCGATCGCCGCCGTGTTCGCCGGTGCTTCGTCCAAACAGGGCGCCACTGAGCCTGGTCTATGGCTGAAGCTGGCGGTTCTCGCCCCGATGATCGTTGCCATCCACGCTCTGTGGCTTGTCGCGGGGGCTGGGTTCGCGCGCTTCCTGCGCCGGCCGGCGGCCTCGCGGATCATCAACCTGATCTTTGCCGTGACGCTGGTGTTGACCACCGCGCTGGCGGTGTTCGGCTGAGAACTGCCGGCCGGAGACTTCCGGTTCAGACTTTGGTTCTTGCGGCGTTGTCCAGCTCTTGCAGCCTTTTCGCCGCTGTCGGCGGCAAGGCAGGCGGGTTCGGGCCGCGCGCCGCATCAATCAGGAACTGGTCGCAGGCAGCTTCGGTCTCGCCGATCAGCCGGGCCATGAATTCGTCCTTGCTCAGTCCCGGTGGAATCGGCGGCAGGAAACGCGCCTTGATGGTGCCGGGATAGCGCAGGAATTTGCGGCGCGGCCAATAGAGGCCGGCGACATGGGCAACCGGCACCACCGGAACACCAAGCTGCGTGTAGATTTCGACGATGCCGTATTTGTAGGCCGGTTCGTCGCCCGGCGCGCGTCTTGTCCCTTCGGGGTAGATGATGAGCTGGCGAGGGTTGCGCGCCATCTCTTCCTTGGTCGCGGCGACCACGGCCTTCAGTGCTTTCGAACGGCTGCCGCGATGAACCGGGATCATGCGCATCTTCATGATGTACCAGCCGAAGAACGGGATCCAGGTCAGCTCGCGCTTGAGGATGTAGAGCGGGTCCTGAAGGAAGGGGAAGAAGGCGATCGCGTCCCAGAACGACTGGTGCTTTGGTGCCAGGATGAAGGAGCCTTCGGGCAGGTTTTCCCGGCCGGTGATCTCGTTCTTCGTTCCGGCGATCTTCTCGTAAAGCCACATCGAGGTGCGCGACCAGAATTTCGGCACGAACCAGGCGCGGTGCCGGGGCGACAGGAAATAGTAGGGGGTCCAGAGGATCATCTGGACGATCAGGTTGACGTAAAAGACGAAATTGAACGTCAGCGATCTGATGTAGAGCATTGGGGGAGCCCGGTGAGGAGGTGAGCGTTGGTTACACCAAGCGCGGGAAAAAAGGAAATGGCCGCAGGGCGCTTTGGGTGGCGACGAAGAACGGCCACCGATGGGTTGGCCTGGTTCCGCTACATCAGCCGCGCCAGCCGCGCCTTCAGGCGCGGAGCGGCAAAATCGAGGAAGGCGCGCAGCTTGACCGGCAGCAGGCCGTGGCCCGCATGCACCAGGCTTACCGGCCATGGCGCCGGCTCGAATTCCTGCAGCAGGACGCGCAGCGCGCCGGACCGCAGCGCGGCTTCGATCTGGTAGGAAAGCACACGCGTCAGCCCGACGCCGGCAATCGCGGCATCGATGGCCGCTTCGGCGGTGTTGACCTGAAGCCGCGAGCGGACCCGAACCGGGATTTCGGCCTTGCCCTTGATGAAGCTCCAACTGGCGGCGGAGGCGAGCCCCTCGAAGGTGATGCAATCGTGTGTTTCCAGATCCTCCGGGGTCGTTGGCGTGCCGTGTTCGGCCAGATAGGCCGGGCTGGCGCAGACGACGCGGCGGATCGCGCCGACGCCGATGGCGACCAGGCTCGAATCGGGCAATCGGCCGATGCGGATGGCGAGATCGAAATGGTCCTCGACCAGCTGGGTTATGCGATCGGCCAATGTCAGGCGGATGTCCACGTCGGGATAGGCGGCGAGAAAGCCGGTGACGACCGGCAGCACGTGCAGGCGGCCAAAGACGACCGGCGCGGTGATGGCCAGTTCGCCGGTCGGAACACTGTATTCGCCGGCGGCCGTGCGTTCGGCCTCGCCGACGTCGTCCAGGATGCGGCGGCAGGCGGCAAGATAGGCCTGGCCGGCATCGGTCGGTGTCAGCCGTCGCGTCGAACGATTCAGGAGGCGTGTGTTCAGATGGCGCTCGAGATCGGAAATCTTGCGGCTGACCGTCGCCAGCGGAATGCCGAAACGGCGGCTGGCCGCGGAAAGGCTGCCGGCCTCCACCGCGGCGACAAAGAGCGACATGGCCTCGAGACGATCCATAGGTTCTTCCGAAAAATGGAAGGACAAGTTACGAATATGCCATCTGCCTTTGAATGATGGAAGGCTTATATTCCAGTCTGTCGGCCCTGCCTGCAGCATGGCCTCGCACAGGAGTTGCCATGTCCGAAGCCCGCCCGCCGCTGCCGCCGTTTACCGCCGAGACCGCAGCGCAGAAGGCGCGCATGGCCGAGGATGCCTGGAATTCACGCGATCCAGCGCGGGTCGCGCTCGCCTATACAAAGGACAGCCGCTGGCGCAACCGCGCCGAATTCCTGCAAGGCCGCGACGCCATCCAGGCCTTCCTGACGCGCAAATGGAGCCGCGAGCTCGACTACCGGCTGATCAAGGAGGTCTGGGCCTTCCACGGCAACCGCATCGCCGTGCGTTTCGCCTACGAATGGCGCGACGACAGCGGTTCATGGTTCCGCAGCTACGGCAACGAGAACTGGGAATTCGACGAACACGGGCTGATGCGTCTGCGCATCGCCAGCATCAACGACCTGCCGATCGGCGAGGCCGATCGTAAGTATCACTGGCCGCTCGGCCGGCGGCCGGACGACCACCCGACACTGTCGGAGCTCGGACTTTAGCATCTTGCCGCAAGGAAGCTTTCCATGAACGCGCATGCTGTCACCTGCGACGTCGCCTTCACGCCGACCGTCAAGGCGATCCAGGCCCGCAAGGGCTCACGTCAGTCCTATGCCCGCGTCGAGGAGCGTGGCGGCTGGCAGGCCGGCATCACCCCGGATCTTGCCGCCTTCATCGAAATGCAGACCAGCGTCTTCCTGTCGACCGCCAACCGCGAGGGGCAGCCCTATGTCCAGCATCGCGGCGGGCCGGCCGGCTTCCTCAAGGTGCTGGATGAACATACGATCGGCTTCGCGGATTTTTCCGGCAACCGGCAGTTCATCACGCAGGGCAATCTGGCCGACAATCCAAGGGCGTTCCTGTTCCTGATCGACTATATGCACCGCCAGCGCATCAAGCTCTGGGGCACCGCGCGCGTCGTCGAGAACGATGCCGAACTGATGGCGAAGCTGATGCCGCAAGGCTACGGAGCGCGCCCCGAGCAGGTCGTCCTGTTCACGGTCTCGGCCTGGGATGCCAACTGCCCGCAGCACATCCCGCAACGGTTCGAGGCAGCCGACGTCGCGGCGGCACTCGGCGAGCGGGACAAGCGTATCGAACGCCTTGAGCAGGAGATCGCACGGCTCAGGGGAAATTCGGGCGCGGCCGCAGGGGAATAATCAGCCGCCGGCCGCGGTTTCGGCCAGCGCGATGCCGTTGGGCGTCGGCTTGACAGGCACGATGCCGCGCGCCAGCGCAAGCAGATATTTGTTGTATTCGGTGAACAGCACGCGCAATGCCCGCGGCTTGGTCAGCCAGCCGCCATTGTCGAGGTTGGAATTGACCACCGGATAGGGCTCGAGCTTGGCGCCATGCAGCAGCCTGCCCATTTCCAGCAGGCTGCGCGGCATATGATAATTGTTGGTGACGAGGATCACCGTGCCATAGGCGTGGCTCTCGACCCATTTGGCGCTTTCCTCGGCATTGCCGATCGTGTCGAGCGCGGCGCGGTCGATGTCGACGCAACAGGAGAACAGATTCTTGTCGCCGCCGGTTGCCGCCTGCAGCTGGCGACGGCTGGCCGAAGGATGCACGCCGCTGATCAGCAGCCGTTCGCCCTTGCCGGACGCCAGCAGATCCATCGCGGCATCGAGGCGGGACTGGCCGCCGGTCAAGACGATGATCGCGTCTGCCCTGGCCGGATTGGCGGGCGTCGTCAGGTGACTGACTTTGTTGGCGAACCAACCGAAACCGCCGGCAAACAAAGTTGCAAGGATGAGGACGGAGAGGGCGGACAGGCGCAGCGTGGCTCTTAGACGGCTCACAGCGCGGCGGTCATGCGAACGTGCAACCACCACTGGCATCTGCCCAGCCGTACCGGTCGAATCCCGCGCGTCCATCGCCATATGGTTAATCCTGAAATGCGGCCTTGGGTAGGTAAAAGACGCACTTTGCGTTACGCGAATTCTCTATTCGTGATCACCGTGTTTTATCCATGTCGTTATCCCAAAACCCGTTCCCACTTTTGGGGGACATGAATTAGCCTGCATCCGGT
>NZ_RZQA01000488.1:0-4938 GCF_004022915.1 Mesorhizobium sp. M7A.F.Ca.US.006.04.2.1 | reverse complement strand
GATGCTCGTGGATCATCATGCGGATCTTGCGCGCGCCATGCGACTTGCGCTCGGGGATGGCGGCTTCGTCGTTGATGTCGTTGGTACTCTGGAACTGGCTTCGAGTGCATTTTCTTGCGCCAGCTATGAAATTCTCCTGCTGGAATTGGCTCTGCCAGATGGCGATGGCTTGGGTTGGCTGAGGCAGTTGAGGACCCACGGGCATTCAGTTCCTGCCGTCATTATGAGCAGCCTTAACGATCTCGATAAGCGAATTGCGATCTTCAACGGTGGTGCGGACGACTTTCTGCTCAAACCCATCTCTACCGATGAGCTTATTGCCAGAATGAGAGCCATTCTGCGCCGGGCGACACAGATGACCGACCTGAGGCTCGTATTTGGCAATCTCGACTTTGATCCGGTCGCCCGCCAGGTTTTCGTTGATGGGCACCCAATGATGATCGCACGTCGCGAACTCTGTGTTCTAGAGCACCTGCTTAACCGGGCAGGCCGCATCGTGCCCCGTGCGCAATTGGAAGATCACCTCTATTCATTCAACGACGACGTGTCTGCCAACGCGCTTGAAGTCGGAATTTATCGTTTACGGGGACATCTGACCAGATCAGGTGCAACGCCACGGATCAAGACCATCCGAGGCATTGGTTACATCCTAGAATTGACTGACGCCTCGTCCGCATAGTTTGTCGAATCGAAAGAAGATCTATTTTGCTGATCCTTCAACATCCTTGCGCTGCGCTCAATTGGCGGGCGATCGCCAACAAGGTTACAAGACCTGCAGTGCCCCGTTACCTGGGCCATCTCCTCTGCGCGCTTATTGTGACTTTCCCACTTGGTGTCGCGGCGCAAAACAAGCAGGACAAAGGCCCGCCGCATGCGGCTTCGAATAGCATCAACGCCACGCTGACCCTTTCCTCTTCGCTCGGGGAGACCGTTCATCTGCCCGGGCCAGCCACGACCATCTTTGTTGCTGACCCCACGATCGCGGATTTTCAGGCGCCATCGAGCAAAACAATCTTCGTCTTTGGCAAGAAATCGGGGCGGACCAGCCTATTCGCCTTGGATGGCAATGGCGAGCCTCTCGCCGAATTGCGTATCGTTGTCACGCAACCGATCGGGGATTTACGCGCCATGTTGCGGGAGCAGGTCGGCGACTATCCCATCCGCGTCAACTATACGCCGCGCGGCGCAATCCTTAGCGGGACGGCGCCCGACGCAGAGGTCGCCGACACCGCAAAAAGAGTCACTGAGCAATATCTGGGCGACGGAGCGCAAGTCGTCAACAACATCAAGGTCGCTGGATCCCTGCAAGTTAACCTCAGCGTGCGCGTAGCCGAAGTCTCACGCAGCGCCATGAAGTCACTCGGCGTCAACTTGTCCGCCTTCGGTCAAATCGGCAATTTCAAAGTGGGCGTTCTAAGCGGAAGCGCTGCAAGCGCTGGGTCTGGTTCAACCCAGGGTGGCGGTACAGCAGAAATCGGATTCGACAACGGTGCCGTCAACGTCAGCGCGGTTCTCGACGCGCTCGCCAAGGAGCATATAGCTTCCGTCCTGGCTGAGCCGAACCTCACCGCTATGTCGGGTGAAAAGGCCAGCTTTCTCGCGGGCGGCGAATTTCCCATTCCTGTCCTGCAGGAAAACAGGCAGGTATCGGTTGAATTCCGTCACTTCGGCGTCAGTCTGGAATTTGTGCCGACAGTTCTCAGCAACAATCAAATCAACATTCACGTAACGCCCGAAGTCAGTGAACTGTCGACGCAAGGTGCCGTGCAAATCAACGGAATTTCCGTGCCGGCAGTTTCCACGCGCCGAGCCGATACGGTCGTCGAACTCGCCAGCGGCCAGAGCTTCGCAATCGGCGGTCTAATCAGGCGGAACGTCAACAATGATGTCAGGGCCTTTCCCTGGCTCGGAGAACTGGCGATCCTGGGACCGCTTTTTCGCTCGACCTCGTTTCAAAAAGAGGAGTCAGAACTGGTCATTCTAGTTACGCCTTACATTGTAAGACCAGGCTCCAACCCAAACCAGATGAGCGCACCGACCGAGCGGGCGGCACCGGCTTTGAACGGAGGGGGCGCTCCGACGAATTCCGTGACAAGTCCCCCGCGAGACCGCGCTGCTATCCGTGCGGGCGCGCCAAGCGCCCAGGGCGGTCTCGGCTTCATCATCGAATAGTGTCATCCAAAGATGTTGCGTTTTATAATCCTCTTTGTCGCTCTGGCACCAAGCGTAAGTGGCTGCACAAGCACTACGCCAGTTGATGTCGAACCATCGGCACCAATGCTTGTCCGAGAGGAGACCACCGTCCTGACGTTGCAAAGCCTGCGCGCTTCCGAACGGCAGCGTTTGCGTGTTTTCCTAGACAAGGCCAGTCGCGGCCGGTTCGATGCCATCCACCTCCTCATCAGCGGTTCGCCCCAGCTCAGCGCAGGGGTAGCCCATCAGGCCAGGCAGTTGGCAATCGAAGAAGACAACATTCAATTGCGCGATCAACACGACGCCGGCTCAGTGCGAATTGAGGCGATTGTCTATCACGCCCGTCCGCCGGTCTGTCCCTCATATGGTGCCTTACCCAATGAAGAATCCTTCAAACAGCCGCTTGGTTGTTCGACAGGACATAACCTGGCCGTGATGGTCAACGATCCGCGCGATCTGCTCGACAATCAGGCCGTCAAGGCCGGCGATGGCGATCGTGCTTCTGTACCAGTTGCAACTTACAGAACATTCGGGACGGATAAAGGTGGCTGATACCGCCCTTATCTCGGCAGCACTCCTACCGGAGATTGAAAGCTTCCAATCGCGTCCTGATCTAAAATAAAAGGAACCGCTGGATGCAATATAGGCGCTATATCGAGGGCCTTAGGGCCGTTGCTGTACTTCCGGTCGTACTCTTTCATTTCGGAATTTCGGCGATCCCGGGTGGCTTTAGCGGGGTCGATATCTTCTTCGTCATCTCCGGCTACCTAACCAGCGGAAGCCTCCTGGATGACCTTGAACGCGGCCAATTTTCCATCGTCAACTTCTACTGGCGCCGTGCCCGGCGCATTCTGCCGGCGCTCGTCTTTGTGATGCTTCTCACCTGCATTGCGGCATTGTTCATTCTTCTGCCACCGGATCTGCGCGGATTCAGTCTTAGCATCATAGCTACCTCGACCTTCTGGTCGAACGTTTTCTTCTGGAAAACGTCAAGTTACTTCTCTATCGATGCCGCGCTTCTACCACTGTTGCACACTTGGCCGCTTTCCGTAGCGGAGCAGTACTACATCTTCGCACCAATCCTGATGTTCCTAATCTATCGCTACATCGGGAAGCGCTGGCTGACGACACTTCTTCCGATAATTCTCTGCAGCTTCGTAGTGGCGGTGATGGCGACATCGCTGGCACCCACCGCCGGATTCTATCTGCTGCCGACCCGAATCTGGGAACTCATGTTGGGCGCCCTGCTCATGCTCAAATGCCCCTCGCCGCTGGGCAACCGACTCCTGATGGAGTCGGTGGGGGTGGCCGGATTTGGCCTTCTCGCCATCGGGTTCTTCGCGATTTCGGCGAGTGATCCGTTCCCAGGCTACAACGCCTTGTATCCATGCATCGGAACGGCCCTTCTGATCTATGTTGGCCAAAATACCCCCTCGACGGTCGCCACCCGCATGCTCGAAGTCAGGCCGCTGGTCTGGATTGGGCTCATCTCGTATTCGTTGTATCTTGTTCACTGGCCTCTCAATGCGTTCGCGCACTATCTTTCGTTCCAAAAACTCGATCCGTTGATGACCGGTGCGATGTTGGTGGCAAGCCTCGCATTGGCTGCATTCTCCTGGAAGTTTGTAGAGCAGCCGTTTCGACAGAAGAGGGCCTTCACCTCCCCGGGGCCTATCTTCGCCTTTTCAGCGCTCGCGATCGTTGTCCTTTGTGCCGGCGGAGCGGCGGGGGCGCTCGGCAACGGCTTTCCGCAACGGTTTCCGGACTATGTCCAGCGGCGCATTTCCGTCGGGGACTGGAGGAATGGCATCTGTTTCAACGAGGGCACCAGCCGGATCGAAAGCTGGAATATGGAGGATTGCACGCGCACCAGCGGTTTTCCAACAACGGTTTTTTTGTGGGGCGACTCCTTCGCCGCGCACTATGTTTCCGGCTTGGGTGCTAACATAAATCGATTGCAGGCGAACATCGTTGAATATACGTACGCCAGCTGCGCGCCGATACTCTATTACTACCCGTACGATCGTCTTGATTGTGTCCGGTTCAATCGCAAGGCCTTGGACGTCATCTTGGAAGCGGACATCAAGACGGTTATCCTCAGCGGTAGATGGAGTGACTATGAGGTCAGAGGTTTCGACGGTCTTCAGCAAACAATCGCTACGCTTCGTGCCCTGGGCGTGCGCGTGTTTGTCATCGGCCAGTCTCCGCAGTTCCCAACTGACGTCCGGAAAATTGCGTTCTTCGCCAAGCGCCAAAATCTGGACGATACGTCCTGGCCGATCGCGATGGACCCCGACGTCAACGAACGTGTGCGCTCATTTACCAAAGGCGCCACATTCATCGATCCGCTGAAATTCCTGTGCAGCGCAGGACGCTGCGCCTATTTCGATAGAGGAGAGTTTTTATATTTCGACTATGGTCATTTCTCTTCAGCCGGCGCCACACTGGCAATCTCGAAATACTGGCCGGCTTTTGGCAAGGACAATGCTCTTCCTAAGACGAAGTAGCGGCTCAGCGGCTGACAAGCACCAGTACGGGTCCCAGTGATAGCTCCTGCTTCCGCAGCAGCCGCGACGATGGAGCTGTTCAGGTTTAAGGCCCCCCGATAGTGACCTAGGTGTGGAGCTTCAACAGGTTGTCCTCGATCAGGGCGAGGCGACTGATAGGCGTTTTTGACTTTAGGCTGCCATGTGGACGATGCCAATTGTATCTGTGCAGCCAGACAGGCAGTTCGGCGGCACGATG
>NZ_RZQA01000487.1:0-4939 GCF_004022915.1 Mesorhizobium sp. M7A.F.Ca.US.006.04.2.1 | reverse complement strand
GACATCGGCCGCCACGCCATCCTTGTTCCACTTCAGCGTGAGCTCGGTGCCGGTCTCGGCGGCCTCACGCCGCAGATGGCCGAAGCCGATCATCCTGCCGGTCGAAGGTGACCAGGCGACGCTGCTGGCGTGCCCAACTTCCTTGCCGCCGCGAAAGGCTTTCAGCGGATACCACTGCACGCGCCGCAGATTTCCGGGCGCATTGCTCTCAAGCCCCTTGCCGTCGAGGGCTTGCGACCAGTCGATGTCGAGCCCGACGAGCTGGCGATGGTCACCCGTGTTCGACATGCGCTGCAGCGCCGCCTTGCCGATGAAATCGGCCTTGCGAAAGTCGACCAGCCGGCCCAGGCCGAGGTCGAAGGGCGACGCACGATACTTTCCAGCTGCCTGAATGCTGGCGCCGCCATGGTCTGGGCCGGCACTTGTATAGTCGTAGCCAACGATCAGCAGCCCGGCTTCGAGACGTGCTATGTCGAGCGCCCAGGCGCCGGCAGGAAGGATGCCAAAAGGCTTGCCTGCCGCCTCGACCGCGTCCCACACGGCGGCGCCGTCATCCGCCTTGACCCACAATTCATAGCCATGCTCGCCGGTAAAACCCTGGCGCAGGATCTCGACCCGTCTGCCGGCAATTGTGACGATGGCCAAGCGAGAGAACGGCAATTCCTGCACGGACTGGGTGACAGCCTCCAGCACTTCGCGGGAACGCGGTCCCTGCAAGGTGAGGATGCCGTAGCTATCGGATATGTCGGTGACACGGACGTCGAGGCCTTCGGCATGCTGCTTCCACCAGGAAAGGCCGGGATCGGCGGAAACGCGGAAGGTGGTTTCGTCCATGCGGAAAACCAGACCGTCGCCGACGACATGGCCGTTCTCGTCGCACCACGGTGCATAGTAGATCTGGCCGACCTGCAGCTTCTTGATGTCGCGCGGGATGAGCGCATCCATCATCCTCTCGGCATCCGGACCGGCAATGACATATTTCGACAGTGGTGACATGTCGCCCATGGCCACCCTGTTGCGGATAGCCGCCAGTTCCTCGACCATATCGGAGTAGCAATCGACGACCATGTTCCTGTCCCAGCGCATCCAGAGTGCGTTCTGGTTCAGTGGCGCCGTCCGTTCGACGAAGGGCGTGCCGCGAAAGGCGACATGGGCATCTGCCACCACGCTCAGGCCGGACGTGAATTTGATGTCGTTCATTCCAGGTCTCCTCCCAGTCGCAAGGCACTTTGCTGCGACATTCGACGACAACGGGTGAGGAACAGCGCACCTCGCGCCATGGAAACGAAACCATCCAAGCGCAGACCGCAGGGACGGCTTCCTGCGAGCAGCAACCCGCTCAGTCAGATGTCTCTTGCCTCATCCGTATCTTGGGTGAGACTTTCACTTCGCAGCGTTTTTCGGAATGCCCCCGGTTGCCGACGGCATACCCGCAGTTCAACCTGAATATTTGAAGCCGCCGTCGGATTGCTTTCGCTGTCAGCCTTCACCGGCAAATGCTCGCTTGCGGTCGACCAGGTAACGCCGTCGCACCGCACAAGCTCGGCCCGTTCAGCCGTAGCATCGAAGCCTGAATTGGCAGCTCGACGCGTGGGGGGAAAGGCGGTAGCGCGCTGGCGCTACCAAATTTCTCACCCAGGAGTGCGGTGAGACGTCCGGCGATTTCGACTTCGATTCCGCGGATCATCGTGCGATCGAATGCTGGCATTTCAACCAGGTCCAGCATCGCCTCCGCAGAATCGTCAGCCGGCCTGCTACGCTGCGAGGGAGCCCGCCGGTCCGTCGTAGATTATAGCAATATGTATATTAGCTATTCCTTGACAATCGATGTGGGCTCTGGTTTCCTGATTTTACGGGTATTTAACCAAGTTCGTTGCGTTTTTTACGGACGGTGTTCGCATGTCAACAGTGGTTGTCGCGGACCCGCGGGGGGTATATCTCGCCGGTCTGGAATGGGTGTTGCAGAAGGCTGGACACGATGTTGTCGCCCAGTGTCGCCGCCCTGTGGACGTTCTCGCTCATGTGGAGCGCCATCAACCTGATATCGTCATCGTCGGCGTGGATCTCGCGGACCAGCAGACATCAGGTCTTTCCTCACGGCTGAAGGCCGGCAACAGCGCTCTCGGCATCATCTTCATCGTGCAGCCAACCGGCAGGCTCGATGTCAAGGAAATACAGACACTCGATGTCGACGGCCTGTTTCTGGACGGCATCAGCCACCGCTTTCTCATCGAATGCGTGAATGCGGTGGCGGCGGGCAAGAAGTGGATCGACAACAAGATCGTCCAGCAGCTGCTGATGCCTGGCTCGCAGCCGCAGCCAATGTCCCGGCTGACCGGGCGGGAGACCGAGATCGCCGATCTCGTCTCGCGCGGGCTGCGCAACAAGACCATCGCGCAGCGGCTGCATTTATCCGAAGGCACGGTGAAGATGCACCTGCATCACGTCTACGAGAAACTGCATCTCGGCGGCAGGGCGGAACTGGCCTGGATGACGCACGGCAAAGGCGTCGAGCGTCCAGGAACGGGCCGAACCGGCCTGCTCTGACCGCCCCTCTCCCCTCTCACGGACATTGTACGCAAGGCAACGGCCGGAAAGCCGTCCGACGGCATCTTCCTTGCGCCGTCGCGGCCTCTCCCAGCGCCCGCCAGCCTGATCTATCGAAGGATATATATCGTTCGATCAGGTGCGGACATTGACCGCAATACTATCGAAGCGGGAATGGACGCGCCCTCTTCGCCGGCGGCACATTGCAGGATTAAAGGCCGCAATTCAGCGGGTCAGCGGGTGCACTCGGGTAGGGGCATCCAGCATCTGGGGAGGGGAACCCCTTTTCTTGGTGCGTTCAAAAAGGGGAGAATCTCCATGGCACTCGACATCACAACTCAAGAAATCATCATCGACGAGACCATCGGCCTTCAGGACGATGATGTTAACCCGTCCGTCCCGCCGCACATCACCAACACCACGCTGCAGTATCTCCTGAGCCTCGACGCTCCGGGCGGACTGACTTCACCGGAAGTCGCCTTCCAGGCCAACTTCGTGGTGGCCTCGGCGAGCGCAGGGGAAACCATCACCTCGGTCGTTCTGACGCAGAGCGCCTCCGGGACCCCGTTTTCCGCCACCGTCGGCATCAACAGCGGCATCCGGACGGTGGACGGCAATTATGTCTGGCTGTTCCAGGACCCAACGGATGCAAAGGTCGTGATCGGCGTCATTGGCACCTCTGACCAAGCCGCCGAGCCCGCCGAAACCGGGCCGCTCGCCTTCTCGCTTGCGCTGATCAACACCAGCGCCACCAATGCGGACCTGTACACGGTCGAGTATGTGCCATTGCTCAATCCGGACGCGACCAACCCGGACGACCGCATCGATCTGACCAACAAGGTGTTCGCATCGGTGACGGGCACCAGCGTGGCCAGTTTCTTAGGCTCGGCCGCCGCGCCCGGCAATAATGATTTCTACCTGATCAATTCGGCCAATGACGCTTCCAAGCAGCTTCTGGTGATCGGTTTGAACGGTGGCACCGCCAACGTCAGTGAACAGGGCTTCGGCATCAACAACCAGAGCATCAATCCGAACGAAACTCTGCAGGTCGATTTTGTGACCGGCGGAAACCTGAACGCAGGTAGTGCCTCGCAAATCCAGTACGGCGGCCATATCGAGACCATCACGCAGGCCGGGTTCACGATCAGCCAAATCACACCTTCTACTCCGACTGCGCGGGTGGACGTCCAAGTCAGTGCCTTTAACGTTACGAACAACGAACAAGGCACGGACTTCTTTGACGGCACTGCGACCAGCTCCGTGGACATCACCGGGATCAAGTTGACGGGCACATCGGGGTATGCGTCCCTCATCACCGCCGATGGCACCTATGCCACGGGGAGCGGCAACATCACGGTCACCGGGCTCACCGGGACCGGGAATACTGTCACCATCACCGGGCTCGATAACACCACCACCGTCGATGTCACCACCAGCGGCCCAATGGATCGGCTGGCGGTTAAGGGGGTCGATGCAAACGAAGGGTGCGACATCTCCGAGTTCCATTTCTCGGCGACGAGCACCAACGCCTATAGCGAAGAGGTCGGCTCCTTCATCAACTTCGACGATGACGGGCCGACGCTTTCGATCACGGCGGCAGTGACGGTCGGTCCCGCCGAGGTGGTCGAGGCCAGCGGGGCTGGCGGGCAGAGCCAGGCGACGATCACGCCGCCGACCTTCACTGCGAGCGCGGTCGACGGCTACACGACAGATGTGGGCTACGCGCTGGCTCTGGCCGGCGCGGCGGCGACCGGGCTGGTGACGACGGACGGCAACCATGCCATCACGCTGGTGGTCGACTCGGCCACCCAGGTCTCTGGCAAGTACGACAGCGACGGCAACAGCTCGCTCGATGCGACGGCGTTCACGGTGACGCTGTCCGGCACGACGGTGACGCTGACGTCGTTGGTTGCGCTTGAGCACTCGAACGCGCCGCAAGGCGGGGGCGAGGACAACACCCTCGACCTCAACGGTCTGATCAACGTGGTGGCAACGGTGACGGTGACGGACGGCGACGCCGACGTCGTGTCGCAGCAAAGCACGAGTTCGGGGCTGTCGCTGATCTTCGACGACACCGATCCGACGCTTTCGATCACGGCGGCAGTGACGGTTGGTCCCGCCGAGGTGGTCGAGGCCAGCGGGGCTGGCGGGCAGAGCCAGGCGACGATCACGCCGCCGACCTTCGACGCCGGCGCGGTCGACGGCTACACGACAGATGTGGGCTACGCGCTGGCTCTGGCCGGCGCGGCGGCGACCGGGCTGGTCACGACGGACGGCAACCATGCCATCACGCTGGTGGTCGACTCGGCCACCCAGGTCTCTGGCAAGTACGACAGCGACGGCAACAGCTCGCTCGATGCGACGGCGTTCACGGTGACGCTGTCCGGCACGA
>NZ_RZQA01000486.1:0-4959 GCF_004022915.1 Mesorhizobium sp. M7A.F.Ca.US.006.04.2.1 | reverse complement strand
GCCGCGATGTTGCCGAGCGTCCGACGGACGCGCCGCATTCCGGATAGGAGACCTTGATGACCCCTGAGACCGCCCGCCCCTTCATCGACATCCACGCGCCGGTGGCGCAGGCCCTGGCCGACGGCCGGCCGGTGGTGGCGCTGGAAAGCACCATCATCACCCATGGCATGCCCTACCCCGACAACGGCGCCATGGCGGCCGATGTCGAAAAGATCATCAGCGATGGCGGCGCCGTGCCGGCGACGATCGCCGTGGTTGGCGGCCGCATCAAGATCGGGCTTTCTGACGGCGAGCGCGAATCGCTGGCGATGACGGGCGACGCCATGAAGCTGTCGCGCGCCGATCTCGGTTTTGCCGTGGCGCAAGGGCGCACCGGCGGCACCACGGTCGCCGCCACGATGATCGCGGCGCATATTGTCGGCATAAAAGTGTTTGCCACCGGCGGCATCGGCGGCGTGCACAAGGGCGCCGAAAAGAGCTTTGACATTTCCGCCGATCTCGACGAGCTGGCGCGCACCCCGGTGATTGTCGTCTCGGCCGGCGCCAAGGCGATCCTCGACATCGAAAAGACGCTGGAAGTGCTGGAGACGCGCGGCGTGCCGGTGATCGGCCATGGCTGCGAGACGATGCCGGCCTTCTGGTCCAGGCAATCGCCGTTCCGCGCGCCGCTGACCTTGCACGAGCCGGAAGAGATCGCGCATTTCTACCAGACGAGGGCAGCACTTGGGCTTGCTGGCGGCATGCTGATTGCCAATCCTGTGCCGGAAAACCAGGAAATCCCGGCTGCGGAGATGGCGGGCTATATCGACGCCGCGCAGAAGGCCGCCGAGGCACAACATGTCACCGGCAAGGCGGTGACGCCATTCCTGCTGGGAAAGATCCTCGAACTGACCGGCGGCAGGAGCCTGAAGACCAACATCGCGCTGGTGGAAAACAATGCACGGCTGGCGGCGAGGATAGCCAGGGCATTGTAGGGCACGGCCTCCAAGGTCGGCGGGACAGAGGGGGTGCTGTCCCTCCGCTGTGCCAAGGCTGGCGTCACTTCCCCGCCCTTCGCCCCGCCTCATACGCCCGGCGTGCCCAGACCGTCATCTCGTCGGGATCATCAAAAGCGCTGTCGGGAACGCTCCAATAGGGCATGGCGACCAGCTTGCCGTGGCGCGAGCCGGTGTAGGTCCATTGCGTGCAGCCGGCGGCCTCGAACTCGGGGGCGCTTTGCTCGTCGGCTTTCAACAGCAATTCGCCGCGCAGCACGATGGCGACGATGACGCCGTCGAAATAGATGCCCTTGCCGCCGAACAGTTTGCGGATGCTGACAGGGCCGAGACCCTCGAACAGTTCGGCGATGCGTTCATTGTCCATGCCGCGATCATGTCACCGGCATCTGGCCTTGTCATCGCCGCAACCAAAATCATGCTGACAGGTTGAGAGAGGTCGATCGGAGTTTTCCCGCCATGCCGCTTCTGCTGAAAGGGTCCTGCCGCTGCAATGCCGTGCGTTTCGAGGTGGAAAGCCACACGCCGGCGCCGTTCATGCTGTGCTACTGCTCCATCTGCCGCAAGCAGCAAGGCGGCGGCGGCTTCGCCATCAATCTCGGTGCCGACAACGAGACACTGAACATCAGGGGCAAGCGCAGCCTCGGCGTCTTTCGGGCGGAGATCGAGGACGACGAGCATCCGCATTGCGAAATCTCAACCGGCGAGCGCAATTTCTGCAAGAAATGCGGCTCAGCCCTTTGGCTCTACGATCCGACATGGCCGGAACTGGTGCACCCCTTCGCCTCAGCGATCGACAGCGATTTACCCATTCCGCCGAGCCGAGTGCACCTGATGCTGAAATACAAAGCGAACTGGGTGGAGCCGGTGGTTGGCAAGCACGACAAGGTCTTCGACGTCTATCCCGAGGAATCGATCGCCGATTGGCACAAGCGGACGGGCATGTGGGTGGAGTGAGTTTCTTCGCCCCGTTTACGGGGAGGTGAGGAGTGATCCGCGCACCGAACGAAAAGCCAATTGCTTGGATTTTCTAACGACGTACGCCGGCAGGCTGGGCGGAGCTAACTCTGGAGAGGCTGGCGCTGCCCCTCATCCGTCACTTCGTGACACTTTCTCCGCGTAAACGGGGCGAAGGAAAAAATCAGGCCGAAGCGCGTGCCTCTGCCAGTGCCTTCAGGTCGGCCGGCTTCAGTTCGACGGATTCGCCGCAGCCGCAGGCCGAGCTCTGGTTCGGGTTGTGGAAGGTGAAGCCGGTGCGCAGCGTCGTCTGCTCGAAATCCATCTCGGTGCCGAACAGGAATAGCGCAGCCTCGGGCGCGACATAGACATGCGCGCCGTCGCGCTCGATATGGTCGTCCTTGGTGTTGGGCTCGGTCACCAGATCGACCGTATATTCCATGCCGGCGCAGCCGCCCTTCTTGATGCCGAGGCGGATGCCATGCGCGTTGTCGCGGGTGGCGACGATCTCGCGCACCCGGTCGGCGGCCTTTTCGGTCATGGTGATGACGGCGAAGCGTCCCATTCTTTTTCCTTCCATTCCATGCAGGTTCAAGGCCTGCCGAATGATTCCTCACCTAAAATGGTGAAGTTTTATCCCTGGCGCAAGTGTGCCAGGCTTGACGCTAGTACCAGCCCACCGCCACCTGCGCCTCTTCCGACATGCGGTCGGCCGACCAGGGCGGGTCGAAGGTCATGTTGACCTCGACGCCGGACACGCCTTCGACGGCGCCGACGGCATTTTCGACCCAGCCGGGCATTTCGCCGGCGACAGGGCAGCCGGGAGCGGTCAGCGTCATGTCGATCTTGACCGAGCGATTGTCCTCGATGTCGATCTTGTAGATGAGGCCGAGCTCGTAGATATCGGCCGGGATTTCCGGATCGTAGACCGTCTTCAGCGCCGATACGATGTCGTCGGTCAACCGCGCCAGTTCGTCGGCTGGGATGGCCGATCCCGAAACCAGCGCATTGGGCGCGGTTTCCGGAGTGGTCTCGGCAGCGATGCTTGCATCATCCATGGTCGTCACCCAAAAAACGTCATCCGAAGAATTTGCGCGCTTTTTCAAGCGCCTCGGCCAATGCGTCGACTTCGGCCCTGGTATTATACATGCCGAACGATGCCCTGCATGTGGAGGTTACGCCGAAACGTTTCAACAGCGGCTGGGCGCAATGGGTGCCCGCGCGGACTGCAACGCCCTGCCTGTCTATCACCATCGACACGTCGTGCGCATGAATGCCTTGCAGTTCGAACGAGATGATGGCGCCCTTGCCGGGCGCATCGCCGAAGATGCGCAGCGAATTGATGGCGCGTAGCCGCTCATGCGCATAAGTCTTGAGGTCTTCCTCATGCGCGGCGATGCGCTCGCGGCCGATCGTTTCCATATAGTCGAGCGCGGCACCCAGTCCGATCGCCTGCACGATCGGCGGCGTGCCGGCTTCGAAACGATGCGGCGGCTCGTTGTAGGTGACGATGTCTTCCGTCACCTCCTCGATCATCTCGCCACCGCCCATGAAGGGGCGCATGCCCTGGAGAATGTCCTTCTTGCCGTAGAGCACGCCGATGCCCGAAGGGCCATAAACCTTGTGCCCGGTGAAGACGAAGAAGTCGCAGTCGAGATCCTGCACATCGATCGGCATATGCACGGCGCTCTGGCTGCCGTCGACGAGGACGGGAATTCCACGCGCATGCGCGATGCGCACGATTTCCTTGATCGGCGTCACCGTGCCCAGCGCATTCGACATCTGCGTGACGGCGACCAGTTTGGTGCGGTCGGTCAGCCGTTTTTCGAATTCCTCGATGTGGAAGACGCCGAGATCGTCGACCGGCACCCAGACCAGCTTGGCGCCCTGCCGCTCGCGGATGAAATGCCAGGGAACGATGTTGGAGTGGTGCTCCATGATCGACAGCACGATCTCGTCGCCCTCGCCGATGTTGGGCATGCCATAGCCATAGGCCACGGTGTTGATGGCCGAGGTCGTGTTCGAGGTGAAGATGATGTTGTCGGTGCTTGGCGCGTTGAGGAAACGGCGTACCGTTTCGCGCGCCTTTTCGTAGGCGTCGGTCGCGGCATTGGACAGGAAATGCAGGCCACGATGGACGTTGGCATATTCCTGGCTGTAGGCGTGCTGGACAGCGTCGAGCACCACCTGCGGCTTCTGTGCCGAGGCGCCATTGTCGAGATAGACCAGCTTCTTGCCATAGACTTCCCGCGACAGGATCGGGAAATCGCGGCGGATCGCTTCGACGTCGTAGAAATCTCCGATCTTGCCCGGTGCGTTCATCAGGTCACCCGTGTGCCACGAACCAGCCGTCGAGCCGCGCTTCCAGCGCTTCGACGATCGCCTCGTCGTCCAGTTCCTCGATCACCTCGGCGACAAAGGCCTTCACGAGCAAGCCCCGCGCGCTTTTCTCGTCGACGCCGCGCGCCATCAGGTAAAACAGATGATCGTGGTCGATCTCGGTGACCGTCGCGCCATGGCCGCAAATCACGTCGTCGGCGAAGATTTCAAGCTCCGGCTTGGTCGAGAACTCGCCATCGTCCGACAGCAACAGCGTGTTGCATGCCATCTTGGCGTTGGTCTTCTGCGCATATTGATGGACGTTGATGCGGCCCTGAAACACGCCGCGCGCCTTGCCCGTCACCACGTTGCGGATGATCTCCGTCGAGGTCGTGTGCGGCACGGCGTGGTCGAGAACCATGGTCACGTCGGTATGGGTGTCGCCGGCCAAGAGGTTGATGCCGCGCAGCTTGAAATCGGCGCCTTCGCCAGTCGTCCTGACCATGATCTCCTGGCGCACGAGCTTGCCGCCGGCGTTCATGACGAACAACGTCAGCTTGGCATTCTTGCCGATATGGGCCTTGAACTGGGCCAGATGCGTCGCCGTTTCCGGCTGTTCCTGGACAATCAGCCACGTCACCTCGGCGCCTTCGCCGAGCACGAGCTGGCTGACCGAGCTGCCCTGGGC
>NZ_RZQA01000485.1:0-4961 GCF_004022915.1 Mesorhizobium sp. M7A.F.Ca.US.006.04.2.1 | reverse complement strand
TTCGCCAAGGTCGCGCGGATATAAGGTTGGGAGGGCGAGCCTGTCAAGCTTCGAAGCAACCGGCTTGCCGGCTTATCGTCATTATCGAAAAGCTTTGCCGCGGCGACATTTGGTTGTCGCCGCCGGGGTTGAGTTCGAAGGGGCACGTCGCTATGTCTCGGCCACGAGTTTTTAGAGTTTGAAACAGATGAAGCCGCGCATAGCAGTCCTCGGTTGCGGATACTGGGGCAGCAACCACATCCGCACTCTCAAGGCGCTCGGCGCGCTGCACGCGGTCTCCGATACCAACCGGGCCCGCGCGGAAGGCTTTGCCAGCGAGCAGGACTGCCTGGCGATCGAGCCGGACCAGCTGTTCGTCCGCGACGATATCGACGCCATCGTCATGGCGCTGCCGCCGCAGTTCCATGCCGACCTTGCGGTACGTGCCGTCGAGAACGGCAAGGACGTGCTGGTGGAAAAGCCGATCGCGCTGACGGTGGCGGATGCCGAGCGTGCGGTGCAGGCGGCCAAGGACAATGGCCGCGTCTTCATGGTCGGCCATGTCCTGCGGTTCCACCCCGCCTTCGAGACGCTGAAGGGGCTGATCGACAAGGGCGAACTCGGGGAGGTCCGCTACATCCACTCTCACCGGCTCGGCCTCGGCAAGTTCCACACAGAGAACGACGCGCTGTGGGACCTGGCGCCGCACGATCTGTCGATGATCCTGGCGATCACCGGCACGGAGCCGATCGAGGTGCGCGGCGAGGGGGCCGCCCTGCTCGACAATCTCAGCGACTTCGCGCATCTGCACATGCGCTTCCCCAACGGCCTGCGCAGCCATCTTTTCACCTCGCGTCTCAATCCCTATCGCGAGCGGCGGCTGACCGTGGTCGGCACCAAGGCAATGGCGGTGTTCGACGACGTCGAGCCATGGGAACGCAAGCTGGCCGTCTACCGCCACGCGGTGTGGCAGGACAGCGGCCAATGGGCCTTCACCACCAATGAGCCGTCCTATGTCGCGGTTGCCCAGGGCATGCCGCTGACGCGCGAGCTGGAGCATTTCATCCAGTGCATCGAGACGCGTGCCGAACCGCGTACCAGCGGCGAGGAAGCGATCAGGGTGCTGCGCATCCTGACCGCCGGCACGGTCACCCACACCAAGTCGAATTCCTGAAGCGCGGATTATTCGGCAGGAAACTTATTCGGCAAGAATCTTATTCCGCGGGAATCCTATTCCGCGGGAATCTGGGCCGGCCGGGCGGCAAGCCGGGTCAGCATGGCCTCGGCCTCGGCGCCACGCTCCGATCGCTCGATGAAGCCGCCGCCGAACACGCGGGCCTCGTTGCCGTCATCGGAGTAGAGCACGCAGGCCTGGCCCGGCGCGATGCCGGACTCGCCGTCGACCAGCTCCACCCATGTGGCACCGGCACGATGATGCAGCACGGCCGGGCGCGGCGGCCGCGTCGAGCGGACCTTGGCGAACAGTTCCAGGCCGCCGGCAGGGACGTCTGTGAGCGGTCCGTCGCCCAGCCAGTTCATATTGCGCAGATAGATCTTGTGCGTCTCCAGCGCCTCGCGCGGGCCAACCACGACGCGAGCCCGGTCGGCATCGAGATGGACGACGTAAAGCGGCTCGCCGGAAGCGATGCCGATGCCACGGCGCTGGCCGATCGTGTAGCGCAGGATGCCCTCATGGCGGCCGAGCACGCGGCCGTCGATGTGGACGATGTCGCCCGGATTGGCCGCAGTTGGCTTCAGCTTGGCGATGATGTCGGAATACTTGCCCTGCGGCACGAAGCAGATGTCCTGGCTGTCCTGCTTGGTGGCAACCGCCAGCCCCATCTCCTCAGCGATGGCGCGAACCTGAGGCTTCGACAGGCCGCCGAGGGGAAAGCGCAGATAATCGATTTGCGCCTGCGTGGTGGCGAACAGGAAATAGCTCTGGTCACGCTCGGCGTCGACCGGACGGTAGAGCGCGCGCTGGGCGCCATTGGCGCCGGAACGGATGTAGTGGCCGGTGGCCAGCGCGTCGGCGCCGAGCTCCTTGGCGGTGGCCAGGAGGTCGGCGAACTTCACCGTCTGGTTGCAGGAAACGCACGGGATCGGCGTCTCGCCGGCGACGTAGCTTTCGGCGAAGGGATCGATGACCGCCTTGCGGAAGCGTTCCTCGTAGTCGAGCACATAATGGGGGATGCCGAGCGTCTCGGAGACACGGCGGGCATCGTCGATGTCCTGCCCCGCGCAGCATGAGCCGGCCCGGTGCGTCGCCGCGCCGTGGTCGTAGAGCTGCAAGGTGACGCCGACAACGTCGTAGCCCTCGCGTTTCAGCAGGCCGGCGACGACCGATGAATCGACACCGCCGGACATGGCGACGACGATGCGGGTGTTTTCGGGACGTCCGGGAAGATCGAGACTGTTCATGATGCTTTCGTTCTGCGCGGCGCCTCAATGCCAATGTCGAGAATATAGGTCAAGCTTTACCGGCGCGCCAGCGTGCAGGGCGATTCACCGTTTGTGGCCGATCTTCGCCAATGGATGCATTTTCCCCCGGCAAATCAGGGTTTGCGGGCAGATGTTTCAAATGCCGGCGAAAAGACTAACGCGGCGTTCATGATCCTTACCTAGTCATTAGGGTCTGCTTAGGCAATTTTTAAAGCTGTGGCGGTAACGTGGCGGGGATTGGGTCTTTGAGTTTTTTGTAGAGAGTACGATGACCGATCTGGTTAGACCGAGAGTCAAATATGTTATCGGGCCTGACGGCAGCCCTCTTACGATTGCCGATCTGCCGCCGACCAATACACGTCGCTGGGTTATCCGGCGTAAGGCGGAAGTGGTTGCGGCCGTGCGCGGCGGGCTTTTGAGCTTGGACGAGGCATGCCAACGCTACAAGCTCACCACCGAGGAATTCCTGTCCTGGCAGGCGTCGATCGACGAATACGGCCTTGCCGGGCTGCGCACGACACGCATCCAGCAATACCGGCACTGACCGTTGCGAATTTAGATGAAGGGCGCGGCTAACCCCGCGCCCTTCTGTTTTTCACGGTCACCGTTCCGCTCAGAGCGACAGCACAACCTTGCCGATCGGCTTGGTGGCAAGGAAGGCGTGAGCGGCCCCCGCCTGGTCCAGTGGGAAGCTCTTCGCCACATGGACGGTGATCTTGTTGGCATCGATCAACCGAGCCAGTTCCAGCAGGCCCTCCCTGTCGGGCACGACCGACATACGCTCGACCCGAATATCGCGCGCACTGGCCTGCGCCCTGGTGTCGTCGCTGACATCGAGCAATGACACCAGCACGCCGCCACGCTTGAGCACCTTCAGTGAGCGTTGGGCGTGGTCGCCCCCCATTGGATCCAGCACCAGATCGATGTCGCGAACCTGGTCGGTGAAATCGCCCTTGGTGTAGTCGATGACCTCGTCGGCGCCAAGTTTGCGGACGAAATCGAGCTTGCCCGGGCTGGCCGTGGCGACGACGTAGGCGCCGCGCGCCTTGGCGATCTGCACCGCCAGATGACCGACGCCGCCGGCTCCCGCATGCACCAATACGCGCTGCCCCGATTTCAGCCCGCCGTGGCGAACAAGCCCTTGCCAGGCGGTGAGGCCGGCCAGCGGCAAGGCGCCTGCCTCGAGGTGGCCCGCGCCCTTCGGCTTCAGTGTGATTTGATCGGCAGGTACGGCAACCAACTCGGCATAGGCGGCGGCCTGCTTGGGAAAGCGCGGCATCCCGAACACCTCGTCGCCGATCTTGAAGCCGGTGACGCCGGCGCCGAGTGCTTCGACAGTTCCCGAGATATCCCAACCCAGGATGAAGGGCGGCTCGCCGAGCAAGGGGTAGTAGCCGGCACGGACGGCGCCATCGACCGGATTGATGCCCGCGGCCTTGACACCGACCAGCACTTCGCCGGCCTCTGGCGTGGGATCGGGCTGATCGGCGATGACAAGGACGTCGGGTCCGCCGACGGAATTCTGGATAGCGGCACGCATTGAGATGTCTCCTGCTCGGTTGATGCCACTATCATTTGGATAGTAATAGCCCCTTGTCCAGTATGTACCTTCCTGATACATACGCACCTCATGGATAGTGAAGATGATTGCGGTTTCGGCTATGACGCGTTCCGGCGGACGTGTCCTTCGCACACGGTGCTGGAGATGCTGGCCAGCAAATGGGTCTATCTGGTGGTTTGCGCGCTGCGCAAAGGCCGGCTGCGCAATGGCGAGCTTGCCCGGAAGCTTGACGGCATCACGCCGAAGATGCTGACGCAGACGCTGCGCGTGCTCGAGCGCGACGGATTGGTACGGCGCGAGATCTTTCCGGTCATTCCGCCGCGCGTCGAATATGAATTGACCGAGCTCGGTCAGAACCTGGCGGGACTGCTTACCCAGATCAGGTCATGGGCGGAGCAGCATGCGCCGGATATCAAGGATGCCCGTGCAAAGGCAATTGCCGAGAATGAAGGGGATTGGGCCGCGTAGGGCGGTTTTCATTCTTCTGGGCGTATTCCCGCCGGGCCGCAAGCCGCGACAATGCGCCAGTCCGATGGCGAGCGTTGACGTCGCCAAGGGCAGGGTTTTAGCCGATCATGGCGCTGCGGCCACCGACTTCGGCTTCGCGGATCTTCGTGTCGCGCGATTCCAGCATTTCCGCTTTGGAAAGCTCCGCTTCAGCTTCGCCGAGTAATGATTCGGCGGCGCTTCGCTGCTGGGCGAGGTCGCTTTGGGAATTCCTGAGATTGTCGCGGCGCAGGCGAGCCGCCTTGGCGAAGGTCGGATAGGCGAAATGGTTGATGTCGGTGATGCCGGCCTTCTTTTCCTCGGCGGTAATCTGAAGCTCCAGCTCGACGGCCATGCGTTCGAACTCGGCGATCATCATGTCGAGCTGCAGCAGCTGCCGCCGCTTCTCATTCACCTGAAACTGTTTCAGCCGAACGAGGTTTTCACGTGACTTCAGGATTCGGTACGCCCGGAAACGCGGACCCGCACTGAT
>NZ_RZQA01000484.1:0-4963 GCF_004022915.1 Mesorhizobium sp. M7A.F.Ca.US.006.04.2.1 | reverse complement strand
GTCCCGGACTGTCTAGACACATGTGTCTGTGGCCTGATACTTGATGCGCACTGCATCTGGATCACACGTCCGGAACGCCGCTTGATCCGGCTTTCCGTTGTGTTGTGTCGCCGAGAGAGCGAGGAAAAAGTGAGCGTTTCGACAGCCGCCCAGGCCATTTTCGACAGTGAAATCATATGGGACGCGCATTCCGGCTTCATGCCGGACCCGGCGGCGGACCTGAACAATCTGCAGATCTGGCGCGACGCCGGCATCGACTATCTGTCGATCGATGTCGGCTTCGACCTGTTGCCCTGGGAGCAGACCGTGCGGACGCTCGCAAATTTCCGCCACTGGATCCTTGCCAATCCCGAGCACTACACGCTGGTCTCCTCCGTCGCGGAAATCCGCAAGGCCAAGCTTGAAGGCAAACTGGCGATCACCTTCGACATCGAGGGCATGAACGCGCTCGACGGCCGCGTCGAGATGGTCGAGTTCTATCACCATCTGGGCGTCCGCCAGATCCTGTTTGCGTACAACAGGAACAATCTGGCCGGCGGCGGTTGCCACGATGTCGAGACCAGCCTGACGGCGTTCGGCCGCGAGGTCATCGACGAGATGAACCGTCTCGGCATGTTCGTCGACGTCACCCATACCGGCTATCGCACCTCGATGGAGGTGATGGAATACTCCAACCGGCCGGTCATCTTCTCGCACTCCAACGCCAAGGCCTTGTGCGGCCATGGCCGCAATATCACCGACGAGCAGATCAAGGCCTGCGCGCGCACCGGCGGCATCGTCGCGATCGTCGGGCTCAATCGTTTCCTGGGAGAGGGACGCACGGACTCGGACAGGCTGGCTGACCACATCGAATATCTCGTCGACCTGGCTGGCCCAAATCATGTCGGCATCGGACTGGACTACGCCTTTCCGGTTGATGTCAAAGGCATCGACCGCATCATTTCCGACAATCCGCAATTCTGGCCCAAGAGCGAATATCCGGAGGGGGCGACGACCTACGCGGCTCCAGGTCAGATGCGCGAACTGACCGAGGTTCTTCTGCGCCGCGGCCAGTCCGAGCAGACCGTGCGCGATGTCCTGGGCGGCAATTTCATGCGCCTGGCGGCTGAAATCTGGAAGTGAGCGGCGGCCGAGAGGCCTATCTCTGCTACAGCTCTTGATCCAGCCCCACCGAATGGCGGGCCAGGCCATATCGTCTGCGCGATCACATTCCGCCCGCGACTTGCCCAAGTCGACGCGCCGGCGGCGGTCGGAACAGATGTCGAGATTTTCCGCAAGATCGTCCGTATCCAAGATTCGGACGTGCCGGCAAAATTTTCGCTAGACATAGATGTCTATTATTAGCAGTTTTAGCGGACCGACACATTCGGCCCGGCTTGGAGAATGGCCTGCGGCCTGAAAACAAGACAACGAAAACAGCTGAGGGGTAGAGCATGTCCATTCTAGCCGACACCAGGGTTTCGCGCCGCAGCCTGCTCGCCGGAGCCGGCGCTTTCGGCCTCGCCTCAATGGTCAATCCAAAAGTTTCCTGGTCGAGCGACGGGCCGATCCTCAAGGTGCGCTCCTACGCCGACATCCAGACGCTCGACCCTTGCTTCCGGCTGGCGGCGCCTGAAGGCGACATCACCAGCGTCATCTTCGCCGGCCTCGTCGTCACCACGCCGGGCGACAGCTGGGGCTGGCGGCCGATGGCGGCGGAAACGATCAAGCAGCTCGATCCGCTGACCGTCGCCTTCCAGCTGCGCGACAATATCGGCTTCACCGATGGCTACGGCCAGATGACGGCCGAAGACGTGAAGTTTTCGATCGAACGCATCGCCGACCCAGCCAACAAGAGCCCCTATTCCGGCGACTGGGCAACGCTCAAGGAAGTCGAGGTCAAGGACAAGCTGTCGGGGCTGATCCACCTGAAACAAGCCTTCGCGCCGCTGTGGACGTCGACCTTGCCGACGCCGTCCGGCACCATCCTGTCAAAGCGCGCCATCACCGAGCTCGGTGGCAAGATGGGCGTCAAGCCGGTGGCTCAGTCAGGCCCCTACATCCTGAAGGAATGGCTGCCCAAGCAGCGCACGGTGCTGGTCCGCAATCCCGACTGGAAGTACGAGCAAGGCGCCTTCGCGGAAATCCACATTCATCCGATCGAGGACGAGAAGACCGCCGAACTCGGCTATGAGGCCGGCGACCTCGACTACACCTGGACCGCGGTCTCCTCGATCTCGCGCCTGAAGCAGACGCCGCCGCCGAAGACGACCGTGGTGGAGAAGCCTTCGCTGGCCTTTGTCTGGCTCGGCATGAACCAGGATGTCGCTCCCTTCAACAATCCCAACATGCGCCGCGCGGTTCAGTACGCCGTGGACCGCAAGGCGGTGGTCGATGCTGCCTATTTCGGCGCCGCCGCAACCGCCACCGGCATCATCGCGCCCGGCCTGCCCGGCCATCGCGAGAAGAACCTTTTCGATTTCGACCCGGACCGCGCCCGCGACATGATCACCAAGGAAGGATTGGCCGGCACGACGATCACGCTCGACATCCTCAACAAGACCGAGCGGCTGACCGCGGCGCAGGTCGTGCAGTCGAACCTGCAGGATGTCGGCCTCAATGTGGAGATCAAGCAGAACGACAGCGGCACCTTCTGGACGCTTGGCGCCAAGGAAGGCGACTACTGGAAGAAGCTGCAGATGATCATCAGCCGCTTCTCCATGCAGCCGGATCCGAGCTGGGCGACTGCCTGGTTCACCCGCGACCAGATCGGCGTCTGGAACTGGGAGCGGTTTTCCAGCGAGGAATTCGACAAGCTCAATGCCGAAGGCATGGTCGAGCTCGACCCGGCGAAACGTGATGTCATCTACAAGAAGCTGCAGGACCTGATGGAGGAGAACGGCAACTACGTTTTCCTGACGCATGAGGTCACCGGCATCATGAATCGAGACACGCTTGTGGCCGGCCTGAAGCCGAACGGCGAACCCGTGTTCACCGACTTCAAACCGGCATGATGTCGGCGGGCGGGGCTCGCCCCCACCAAAGACCGTCCGACAGGTACCGAAAATGATCCGCTACGCCCTCAAGCGTCTGTGGCTTGGCGCCATCATCATCAGCGTCGCTATGATGATGATGTTCGCCATGGTCTACCTCATTCCCGGCGACCCGGCCTCCGTCGCGCTGGGGCCACGCGCGACGCCGGAGATGATGGAGGCGCTGCGCGTACGCATGGGCCTCGACCAGCCGGTGTGGCGGCAGTTCCTGCACTTCTACGGATCGGTCCTGCGCGGTGACCTGGGCATCGAGGTTCTGTCGAACCGGCCGGTGCTGGACGTGGTGATGGAGCAGCTTCCGTTCACGCTGGCGCTGGTGGTCGGCGGCATTACCTGGTCGGTGGCGCTTGGCATCCCGCTTGGCTGTATCGCCGCGGTGCGCCGAGGCGGCTTTGTCGATCAGGTGATCGGGGTTCTTTCGGTGGCGATGATCGCGGTGCCGTCCTTCGTCGTCGCCATCTATTCGCTGCTGGTGTTCGCGGTCGCACTGCAATGGCTGCCGGCGATCGGCGCCGGCGAACCGGGCGACCTCGCCAGCCGGCTCCAGCACCTCATCCTGCCGTCGCTGGCGGTCGGGCTTGGCTGGATCGGCTACATCTCGCGCATGGTGCGCGCCTCGATGCTGGAGACGCTGGAGGCCAGCCATATCCGCACGGCGCGCGCCTTCGGCCTGACAGAGCACCGGATCGTCTACACCTACGCGCTGCGCATTGCCGTGCTGCCCACGATCACCCTGCTCGGCGTCGGCATCGGCCACATGCTGTCGTCTTCCGTTTTCGCCGAAATCGTCTTCGCCCGCCCCGGCATCGGCAAGCTGGTCTATGAGGCGATCTCGGTGCGCAACTACCCCATCGTCTCCGGAGCCGTGCTGGTCACCACGGTCTTCTTCGTCCTCGTCAACGTAGCGGCCGACATTCTGGTCGGTGTATTGGATCCCCGTGTCAGATCAAGTTTCAACTGAGCTGTCTTCCGGCGGCAGCCGGTTGTCCGGATTGTGGCGCACCGTGCGCGGCATCATGCGCGAGCCGCTCGGCGCCGTCGGCCTGACGCTGGTGACGCTGGTGGTGCTGTCGGCGGTGTTTGCCAGCGCGCTGACCAGCTATGCGCCGAGCAAGATATCGCCGGCCGAACGCTTCGCTTCGCCGAGCCTGCTGCATCTGCTCGGCACCGACCACCTCGGCCGTGATCTTCTGACCCGGGTGCTCTATGGCGGGCGCGTCGCGCTCTTGATCGCGCTCGGCGCGACAGCGGTGTCGCTGGTCGTCGGCGTGGTGCTCGGGCTGATCGCCGGCTATGGGCCGCGCTGGCTCGACAATGTGCTGCTGCTGATCTTCGACGCCGTGAAGAGCTTTCCCACCGTCATGCTGGCGCTGACGCTGGTCACCCTGTTCGGCCCCTCGCTCTATGCGGTGGTGCTGGTGGTGATGCTGGTCAATGTGCCGGGCTATGCCCGCATCATCAGGACGCAGACGCTGGTGCTGAAGTCGGCCGAACATGTCATGGCGGCGCGCTCGATGGGCGCCAGTGCCGCCCGTATCCTGCGCGTCCATATCCTGCCCAACATCATCGGCCCGATCCTGATCCTGATATCGATGGACATTCCCGTGGTGGTGGCGATCGAGGCCGGCATGAGCTTCCTCGGGCTCGGCGTGCGGCCGCCAACGCCGAGCTGGGGCGCGATCCTCAATGACGGCTTTGCCAACATCCGCGATTCCTACTGGATCGTGATTGCCGGCGGCCTGCCCATCGTGCTGACCACACTCGGCTTCACCTTCTTCGGCGAGACGCTGCGCGACCTCTTCGATCCCCGGCTGAAGGGGCGGTCATGACGGTTCTCGCGATCAAGGATCTGAGCGTCGCCTTCCACACCGAGAGTGGGCGACTGGAGGAGCTGAAGCAGGTAAGTTTTTCCGTGCCGGCCAACCGCAGCG
>NZ_RZQA01000483.1:0-4971 GCF_004022915.1 Mesorhizobium sp. M7A.F.Ca.US.006.04.2.1 | reverse complement strand
TCGTCGGCGCTCGGCGTCGACCACATGTTGGGCGAGTTGGCGGTATAGGTCTGGCCGGCCGGCAGCGGCGTCGTCTGGTCCGGATTGCCGGAATCCCAGTTCCACACCAGCGCGCCGGTGGCAGCGTCGTAGGCGCGGATGACGCCGGACGGCTCCTGCGTCGAATAATTGTCGTTGACCGCGCCGCCGACAATGATCTTGCCGCCTGAGATCAGCGGTGCCGAGGTCGAGTAATAATAGCCCGACTTCGGATAGGGCATGTTGGTCAGAAGGTTCAGCGTGCCGCCCTCGGCGAAAGCCGGGCAGATCTGCCCGTTGGCGGCGTCGAGCGCGATCAGCCGCGCATCCGAGGTCGGCAGGTAGACGCGGGTCGCACAGGGCTGGCCGGCGGCGCCGGCGGCATCGGCGTAATAGGCCACACCGCGGCAGGTCTGGTGCTGGCGGTCCTTGTCAAGCTTGACCTTGGGATCGAAGCGCCATTTCTCCTTGCCGCTCGCGGCATCGATGGCGATGGCGAAATTATGCGGCGTGCAGATGTAGAGCGTGTCGCCGATCTTCAGCGGCGTCACCTGATAGGTGGTCTCGCCGACATCGTCCGGTCCCTTCACGTCGCCGGTCTGGTAGGTCCAGGCAGGCTGCAGCTTGGCGACATTGTCCGGTGTGATCTGGTCGAGCGGCGAATAGCGCTGGCCGAACTGCGTGCGGCCGTAATAGTGCCACTCGCCGGCCGGCACGTCATTGCCGAGATTGGCGTTGGCGACCACCTTGTCGGTGCCGAGTTCGCCGGCAATGTCCTTCGGATCCGAAGTCATCGAATAACCGGCGACGGCCAGTGATGCCAGCACGGCAAGGATCAGCGGCGCGCGTGCGTCAGGGCCGACAAGACCCCGTCTCGCCCACGGCGTCAGTAGCCACAAAGCGAGAAGCACGATGACGCCGCCGCGAGGCCCGAGTTCCCACCAGTCGAAGCCGGTTTCCCAGACCGCCCAGGCCAGCGTGCCGAGCACGATCGCCGCGTAGAGCCACAGTGCGGTGGACCGGCGCCGGTAGAGCAGCCAGGCGGCGATCAGGAAGGCAAGGCCAGCAACGACATAGTACCAGCTGCCGCCCAGCATCGCCAGGCGGATGCCGCCGCCGCCGAGTGCCAGGCCGATGAGGAAAAGAATGAGGGAGGTGATGGTGACAGCCAAGATGATACTCCTTCGACTGTTGCGCTTTGCCACGCCAAGGACAGCCCGATGTCCCGTTCCTGCCCTGCGCACAGCTTTCTCCTGCCCGCCCCGCCTGTCAAGCTGGCCCACACGCCAAGGTGGCAATTCATCTTGCCTGCGGTCGGGTTATCGAGCAGTCTCCGTCGCAGCATCACCGTGGAGTAGACCGAGTCATGCCCTTCGTCTTTCCGCCATGGATGCGCATTGCCGGCGCGCTGTTCGGCTTCGTCGTGCTTATGGCTGGCAGTCAACCGGCGTCGGCACAAACGCTCGAGGAGATCAACAAGGCAAGCGGCTTCCACGAGATGCTGGCCGGCCTCGGCCCAAGCATAGTCGCCGGCATCAAATCCGTGCCGGGGCCGGAAAAAGTCAAGGAAGCCTTGTCCGCCGCCGCTGAAGGCGCTTTTGACGCTGACAGGATGGAGAAAGCCGTAGAGGCGCGGATGACGGGCCGGTTGCAGCCCGTCGATCTCACCGATCTGGCTGCTTTCTTCGATTCACCATTGGGCAGGCGGGTCACAGCCCTGGAGATCCAAGCGTCCGATCCGCAAGCCGTGGGGCGCAAGAAGATCGAAGGTCCGAAAATCCTTGGAGGACTTCAGGCGGGAGATCCGGCACGGCTCGCGCTGTACCGGAAAATCGTCGACGATACCAGCGCCGTGGACATGGCTGAAGCGATCGCATTGAACATGGGCTATGCGATGGTTTCGGGAATGCTCGCGGCAGCCGGGCAGCCTTTATCGGATCAGCAGATAATGGTGCTGGTGCATAAGCAGGCCGGCAACCTTCGTGAAAAAGCCGAAAAGGGGATCATGGAAGGAAATGCTTTCGCCTATCGTGACTTGTCGCTCGACGATCTCAGGCTTTACGCGGCATTTCTCGCGTCCCCTGCGGGCAGCCATTACTACGACCGGATGCAGACGGCACTCGGCGCCGTGATGACCGATGAGGCGCGTTCGTTAGGGCAGCGATTTTTCGTCGCTCTCGGCTACCGCAAGGCCTGAACAGCCCGTACATCCTTGCCGCCAGCACTTTAGCGGAACAAAACGTAGACAGTTCTGGTCTTTCCCCACCGAATCACTACATTCGGGGGCGATGTCCGGCTTTTCCGAAGACATGCCCTTTTTCGACGAACCCAATGCGCGGCCCTCGGCCCCGTCGGGTATCGCCGCGCGCGCCATGGCTGCCCGCAGCGGACACAACAACGCACCCGACTATCTGAAGGGCCTCAACCCGGAGCAGCGGCTAGCTGTTGAAACAACGGAGGGTCCGGTTCTGGTGCTGGCCGGCGCCGGCACCGGCAAGACCCGCGTGCTCACCACCCGCATCGCCCACATCCTCGCCACCGGCAAGGCGTTTCCGTCGCAGATCCTCGCGGTGACCTTCACCAACAAGGCCGCGCGCGAGATGAAGATCCGCATCGGCGTGCTGATCGGCGAAGGCAATGTCGAGGGCATGCCGTGGCTCGGCACCTTCCACTCGATTGGAGTGAAGCTGCTTCGCAGACATGCCGAACTCGCCGGCCTGCGCTCCGACTTCACCATCCTCGACACCGACGACGTCGTGCGGCTGATCAAGCAGTTGATCCAGGCCGAGGGGCTGGACGACAAGCGCTGGCCGGCCAAGCAGTTCGCCCAGATGATCGACGGCTGGAAGAACAAGGGGCAAGGCCCCGCCGACATTGCCGAGGGCGACGCGCGCGCCTTCGCCAACGGCAAGGGCCGCGAACTCTACAAGGCCTATCAGGAGCGGCTGAAGACGCTGAACGCCTGCGATTTCGGCGACCTGCTCTGCCACCCGATCCGCATCTTGCGCGCCAATCCGGACGTGCTGAAGGAATACCATAAGCGCTTCAAGTACATCCTCGTCGACGAGTACCAGGACACCAACACCGCCCAGTACATGTGGCTGCGGCTGTTGGCGCAAAGGCCTCAAGGCAAGCCGGGGGAGATTGGGCGCTCTTCGGCCGAAACCCGCGCCACCGTAAACATCTGCTGCGTCGGCGATGACGACCAATCCATCTATGGCTGGCGCGGCGCCGAGGTCGACAACATCCTGCGTTTCGACAAGGATTTCCCCGGCGCCACCATCATCCGGCTGGAGCGCAACTACCGCTCGACCGCGCACATCCTTGGTGCCGCCTCCCACCTCATCGCCCACAATGAGGGCCGCTTCGGCAAGACGCTGTTCACGGATCGCAACGATCCCGAGGATGGCAAGGTCAATGTCCACGCCGCCTGGGATTCCGAAGAAGAAGCCCGCGCCATCGGCGAGACCATCGAGGCCTATCAGCGCCAGAAGCACAATCTCAACGACATGGCTATTCTTGTCCGTGCATCCTTCCAGATGCGGGCCTTCGAGGATCGCTTCATCACACTCGGCCTCAACTACCGCGTCATCGGTGGCCCGCGCTTCTACGAGCGCCTGGAAATCCGCGACGCCATGGCTTTCTTCCGTGTCGTCGCGCAAGGCGCCGACGACCTCGCTTTCGAACGTATCGTCAATGTGCCCAAGCGCGGCTTGGGCGAAGCCACCATCCGCCAGATCCACGACACCGCCCGTGCGCTGCGCATCCCTATGCTGGAGGCCGCCGCCAAGCTCGCCGAAAGCGACGAGTTGAAGCCGAAGCCGCGCGCCGCCTTGCGCGAAGTGGCGGCCAATTTCGAGCGCTGGCAGAAGGCGCTGGAAACCACGCCGCACACCGAACTCGCCGAGACCATTCTCGAAGAGAGCGGCTACACGGACATGTGGAAGAACGACCGCTCGGTGGAAGCCCCCGGCCGGCTGGAGAACCTGAAAGAGCTGATCCGCTCGATGGAGGAGTACGAATCGCTGCGCTCCTTCCTCGAGCACGTCGCGCTGGTCATGGACGCCGAACAGAATGCCGGGCTCGACGCCGTCTCGATCATGACGCTGCATTCGGCCAAGGGCCTCGAATTCGAGACCGTGTTCCTGCCCGGCTGGGAGGAAGGCCTCTTCCCGCATCAGCGCGCGCTCGACGAAGGCGGCCGCTCCGGGCTGGAGGAAGAGCGCCGCCTCGCCTATGTCGGCCTGACGCGGGCCAAGAAGAACCTGCATATCTGGTTTGTCTCCAACCGCCAGATCCATGGCCTATGGCAGTCGACGATCCCGTCGCGTTTCCTCGAGGAATTGCCGAACGCCCATGTCGAGGTCGCTGAAAGCGGCAACTCCTACGGCGGCTACGGCAATTCCTATGGCGGCGGTTCCTTTGCCTCCGGCCGCGGCGGCCAGGGCGCAGGACGGCAGAACCCCTATGGCGCCTCGCGCTTCGACAATGTCGGCGCCGACAGCGAAAAATCCGGCGCCTTCTCCAACACCTATGCGACGCCGGGCTGGCAGCGCGCGCAGGCCAACCGCACCGAGGCGACCGACCGCAACTGGGGCTCGCGCTCCGGCCACCAGGTCGAGCGCATCGGCTACGGCGAGACGGACAGCGGCTACGGCGCCGGTCGCACCTCGGTCAAGGGCCGCACCATCGACGGCGAGCTGGTCGCCAAATCCGTCTCCGACAAGCCGTCCGCCTTCAACGTCGGCGACCGTGTCTTCCACCAGAAATTCGGCAACGGCAACATCTCGGCCATCGAAGGCAACAAGCTGACCATCGACTTCGACAAAGCCGGCCAGAAACGCGTGCTGGATGGGTTTGTGGCTGCGGTGTGAAGATGGCGTTTTCCCCGCGGAAACCTCACCTTCGTCGTCCACGGGCGAAGCAAGGAGGGTAGCGACGCGGCGCAGACCC